>JAUUYV010000199.1 GCA_030590275.1 Porticoccaceae bacterium | reverse complement strand
GTTAAAATTCTGATGAGTATAAAGGTGTATATTAAACAACCATTTATAGAAAAACCTGCGGCCTATGCCGTAGGGGTTTTATCAACATATTGGATGATTGAACGCCTAACAGGCTTTTGGACTTAAGGTTAAAAAATCATTCAAATCGACTACTCGACCGCAAGCAACCGAGATTTACGCTGATTTTATTGGCCTTCGGCCAATCGGAAATTTTAAGTGCATTAGCTTGACTCGGTGCAAGCCTCTGGATTGTTTTCGTTAAAATACCCATTGGTTTCATTTATACAAATATATTATTGAATCATATCGACACCGTCTAATCCAAACGGATACAGAAATTGTTATTTTACGGCACCTATAATGGGTAAGGATGGATATGATGATACTGTTCACCTATCACATCATTGTCGTGGTGCTATAACTGTGATTACCGCTCCCGATCAAAATCATCATCGCGCTTTCTGTTGCGCAAGCTCTGAAACTTGGGACTGGAAGCATTACTCCGATCATCTGAACCACCAGAGTCTTTATCTTCTGCAACCTTGGTGAAGGCTTTCATAAGATCTGGCACATCATGAGATCGATCTACCTGAGCCTCCTCAAAGGCACGAAGGAGATCGGGGGCTTTATCCCTGACATTAGCAATAGATAGCTCAAGTCCTGCCACCTGCTCTTTGCTCTTGCAAATACGCCACGCGTAATTGATCCCGCTCACCCACATTGCGCTTCAGCTCGCGACTGATCGTGGATTGACTGACACCAATGGCGTTGGCAATGGCCTGTTGACCGCCGCCTTCTTGCTTTAATACGAAAATCTGGCATCGTTGTTCGTAGGTTAGCTGTTTGTAGTATGTCATCGTTGCATCTCTTGCCGGAGAAAAGCGATTAGCCTACAGACAGCTAGCCGCTTCTTCTACCGCATCAAGTTATGCACTTCAAATTTGAATCTAAGAAGTGATATCCGTATATGATATCGGAGCAGTGGAAGGGTAGTTGGTCTCACCCTGCGATTGAGTTTAAATAATACCCTCATGAGAGCGCATCGTCACAACAAAACCCCCTGGCTGATATTTGCTAGCCTGCTATTTGTGCTGCTGTGCGTCGCTTACGCCATGCATCGCCAACAGGTGTTTGAGGTGCTTGCTGCCGGAACCCAGTGGGTGCTGGTGACCTGCGGCTTTGAGCCCGAAGGGGAAGAAACCCAGCAAAGCGACCGTCTGCGTAAGCTGTATTACGCAGCGCGCATGTTTAATCAGGCCCCACCCAGGGAGCTATTAGCCGAGGATCAACTGGCGGCGGAGCGTTATCCCGGTATGGGTTTTGGTCTGGTTCATACCTTCGATGTTCGGCCAGTTTCGGTGGTAATCGGAGGCTGGCTGTTTTCGGTACCCTGTACTTACTTTGCCGACGCCCGGGATTGCGATAAGGCTTTAACCACGGTCCGCCTGAAAGTCAGCGCTGCTAGTTTCAAGCCGATTAGCTTGGCCACCATAGAGTCTTTCCTGGCGGTGGGTTCCCCAGACATTATTCGCGTGACTGTTGCAGGACTCAATAGCGCACAGGCCGGATGGTGGCGAGAACACGCCAGTGACGAAGGTTATCAGTTACAAGCCCTGCCTGGCTTTCGCGGAGAGCATGATGGCCTGGTGTGTACCGAAGCGGAATGGATTCGGAAATCGGGGGTGCTAGATCATTGCCTGTTGCGCTATATGCACAACGCCGATGTTATGGTCGAGGTGATGTTTGGCGCTGTTCATTTGTCTCGTTGGGAAGGCATCCGACGCGAAACCGAAGAACTTGTCGGCAACCTTCAGGTTCGACAGTGAGTAGCTTGGGATATCCGGATAACGGTGTTTGAGTGTGACGTGGAAACCTTTGTCGCCCTAACGCTGAGTTAAACGGCGTGATGCTGTTTGCGCAGCGATTTAAACGTATTGTTAGGCATGCATCACCTTTTCTAATGGTAATACTGCTGGCCCTTATTCATTTCAGTTACTGGTGACACGACTGGTGCGAACGACAAAGCAATTAAAGCTATTAACCCTATTACACCAGCTACTATACGGTAGAATTTATCTGCTTGAGCCTCACCTATAATTACACTTTTGATAAATTTCACATGGGCAAGCAGATGAGCGGACATCAAAACCAAAAAAACAATTGAAAGGTAATAATGAATGTTCCCCCAATCGTGCCGTGATAACCCCCAAACTTCATCACCTCCGCTTCTTGGTGGTAATGTGTATCTTAAAAAAACACCTGTAGATAACATTAACATTAGCGTTATAAAGGAAATAAAATCAAGGGTCTTTGTTATTGAAAACTGATTCATATTTCCTCTCTTTTAATTTGCCTAACGTCTAAAGCAGCGGTGCGTAGCATCCGACTGCCTGTGCTTGTTAGAGGCTTTGTGGCACTGTAATAACATTTTTTAGTTTAAAAATGCTCTTATCTTTCTCGATTACGTTAACTAAAATTTCAGTCCATGGCCTGCTATTTTCATCCTTTCGTACTATACATGTGAACCTATAGTCCCTTTCAGGGAAGCGACGGTTTTTGAATATTTTCGTCTCTGATTCGCCGTACCCAAGTACAAAGTTTTCTGTTGCTCCATCCTCTTCCTCATTGCCCTCCATCGGACTAAGGATCACCAAGACAAACAATTTCTCTGGTTTTGTCTCTTTTCCCTCGATGTTAGAAGGAGTGACCTGAACATATACATCGAAAAACTCTTCGGCCATGCCAATATGACAAAAGAGCAACAGAGCCAAAAGTACATACTTCATTCGGACCTCTAACAGTTTAAACAGAAGAACACTTCTTCCTATCACTTTTCCTCTGATCAAGGAGGATAACCAGGGTCAAAAGCGTCCTTATTTGTTTTCTTTCAATAATCTGGCTGCAGTTTCCACGGGGAATTCTATAAGTGATAGTGCGACGGAGGCTCTATGTTGAACTTCTTTTATTTCACTGACTATATATAGAAAATAACTAATATTCAATAAGTTACGAAAGACTGAAACGTGAACAAGAGAACGCGGCTGTTGATGTTGGGTATAACGACTGGAAGGCTTCGACATCAAGAGCTCTGATGAGCTGAAGAGGGGAGTGAGGACTTATGTTTTACAGTTACCTGATGCGGTATATGCACAATGCGGAGGTGGTGTTTATCTCGCTCGCCGGTAGCCTGGCCGACGCCAAAGCGAAGAACTTGTCGGCAACCTTCAGGGTCGGCAGTAAGCCGACCTAAACGAACAGCCTGGGAACTACCTATTAAAAAAACTTACCCAGAGGTTTAGCCAGCAACAGTCCGACGATCATCGTGGGTATAAATACCAGGGTGGCGGTATACCCGTAGCTCAAGCCCGCAAGCGCAGGGCCGGGGCAATAACCGACCAGGCCCCATCCAATACCAAATAATATCGCGCCAATCCAAAGGGGTTTGTCTATGTCTGTTTTGGTCGGCAGTGAAAAAGTATCGGCGAACAGTGGAGCAGGGTTTTTTAACACAAATTTGTAGCCGACAAAGGTCACCAGCAATCCAGCTCCCATTACGAAAGCGAGGGTGGGATCCCACTGACCAAACAAATCGAGGAAACCCTGTACGCGTTCGGTATTCGTCATGCCAGAGATCGCCATGCCCAGGCCAAAGATCAGGCCGGATGCCAGGGCGGCGGTGGATCTACCGATATGGCGCTTGCTTATATTTTCATGATTGCTCACAGTTTGAGTCGACATGATTTCAACCTCCGAATACGTGGCGTAACAGGTATACACACAGAAAGCCCGCTGCCATAAAGGTACAGGTCGCGACGATGGAGCGAGGGGATAGTCGTGAAACCCCGCAGATACCGTGGCCGCTGGTACAGCCGCTGCCTAACCCGGTGCCGATACCGACGAACAGGCCTCCGGCGATAACCAGTAATAGGCCAGCCCGCGGTTCCGGCGGTTTGAAGTCAGCGGATAACATTACCGGGATAGCGCCGCCGAGAATAACGCCAATAACAAACAGGATGCGCCACAGGCGTTCGCCGGATGGCTGGGTGAAACTGCCAGAGAGGATGCTGCTCATCCCGGCGATACGGCCGCTCAGTGCCATCATGGTTATGGCGGATATGCCTATTAACGCGCCACCTAAAGTGGCATAGAAAAAATGGTGCATAATTTCCTCCTCGACTTTTCCTTTTAGCTAAAATAAGTTGAGAATTTACTAGCTAGTTTGATTAAGAGATATTTGAAAACAGGGCGCGCGATTCGTTCTCAGCGCGGACATTGACTTGAACGAAAGACAGTATTAATACCGCCATTTGTGCGCTCAGAGCGCGGGGTTTGTGGTGGCGAGGTCGGCTTTGCGAGTTTGCTCCTCAGTGCTAAATGGTGCAGCCATTATATTAGAAATATGTACATTAACAAACTATGTATTATACCAATGCAATATATCTATATAATTTTTTATGCAGAATGTTTCTTGAAGATAGCGGGAAGTCGGGTCCGGTGCCCCGATAACTAGTGATAAACAAGCGCGACCCAGGCCTTAGCGAGACCTTTGGACTAAACGAGATGTGAGCTTAGTTGTCATTGCTTGTACAGGCTTATATGCAGTTATGGCCGCCATTAGCCATTAGCCATTAATCGGTAATACCTTCTGGTATATCTTGATCTTTACTCCAGGCATCGAACCCACCGTCGAGGCT
>JAUUYV010000136.1 GCA_030590275.1 Porticoccaceae bacterium | reverse complement strand
AGCAATGCAGATATAGAAGCGGTGTTTTTTGGTAATGCAGCAGCTGGTTTGCTCACCGGGCAGGAAATGACTACCGGCCAGGTTGCCCTGAGAGAATCCGGTCTGATGGGTTTACCCATTATCAATATTGAAAACGCCTGTGCTTCTGCTTCCAGTGCCGCACATCTGGCCTGGATATCCATAGCCTCTGGCCAATACGAGGCCGTGTTGGCCATCGGCGCCGAGAAGATGAGCAATCGCGATAAAAATGTGCCCTTTAAAAGTTTGATGGCGGCGATGGATCTGGAAGAAATTAAAGCTGAGACCGGTTCTGATGATCCCCTGGAAGCGGCTATGGCCCCAGGTCGTTCCGGGTTTATGGATATTTATGCAGGCAAGGCGCGCAAATATATGGAGCAAACCGGCGCAACCATCGAAGATTTCGCCCGTGTTGCGTCCAAGAGCCACACTTATGGCTCCATGAACCCGAAGGCCCAGTTTCAGCAAGGTATGTCGGTTGAAGAGGTGATGGCCAGCCGAACCATTATCGACCCGCTCAAGCTGGCGATGTGTTCACCTATTGGTGATGGTGCCGCGGCCATTCTGTTTTGTTCCGAGGACTTTGTTAAAAAGCATGGTTGCGACGCCGTTACCGTAGAAACCATAACCCTGGTCTCGGGCTTGCCGGGAGGGGCGAATTGCAATGTTCGCGCGGGTGAAAAAGCCTATGCTATGGCAGGGGTCGGTCCTGAAGACATAAACGTCATTGAACTGCACGATGCGGCATCACCCGCCGAGTTGATCTATCTTGAAGAGCTGGGTTTGTGTTCCGAAGGCGGTGGTGCGCTGCAGAAGATTCGTGATGGAGAGATTGGTCCCGGTGCCGAATTGGGTGTTAATACCAGTGGCGGCTTAGTGGCTAAAGGTCATCCCGTAGGCGCTACTGGATGTGCACAGATTATTGAAATTGCCGATCAGCTGCGTGATCGTTGTGGTGCCCGTCAAATCGAGAATGCTCGCGTGGGTATGGCGCAAAATGGTGGCGGTTGGATAGAGGACGATACCGCTGCGACGACCTTAACTATTTTGACACGTTAATAGATATTCCATCTGGGATTTATATAGGAAGCGCAAGGTAAGGAAGTGCAAAACAGGGACAGAATCAGCCTGCCTTCCTTACTTTGACCGTCCCAGTAAATCGGAAAAAACTACAATACACTTTGTATCCAGCGAACAATTTCACTTTGAGGCATCGCACCGGATTGTCTCGCAATCTCCTTGCCTCCCGAAAAAATGACTAAGCTTGGAATCCCTTTAATTGAAAGCTCACCTCCAATTGAGGGTTCCTGTTCAGTATTGAGTTTTGCAAAGCGTACTTTGGGCTCAAGCTGTTTAGCAGCGTCCGCGAATGCTGGTGCCATTGAGAGGCAGGGTCCGCACCAGGGTGCCCAAAAATCGACCACTACAGGGATCTCATTGCGAGTGGTCACTTTCTGGAAATTACCGGCACTCAGCTCCTGTGGCGGATGACCGAATAAGTTTTCGTGACAACTACCGCACCTGGGTTTAAGTATTAGCTTTTCAGTGGGCACACGGTTGACTGCCGAACACAGAGGGCAGACCAGGTGCGCTGACACTGTCATCGTTCCGCATCCCTTAAGCGTTGGTGAAGATGATCTACGTCGTCGAGCAACTCTAAAATCACAGCCACTCCAGCCAGGTTAATACCCAGATCAGTCTGCAGGCGAAGTGCTTTGCGGGTGCGCTGTATGCTGAGGCCGGGGAAATACCACTGGGTGATTTCCACGCCAACAGGCTGAATAACGCCCTCTTCAACCAGTTCGATAACATAATCTGCATGCACCGAACAGCTTCGACAGAGTTGTGCCAGAGTCAGGTTGGTATCGGCGTCGATTAGTACGCCCACCAGGCCCTCGTACTCATTATTTTCCATGGTCTTTAAACCCCCAGCTCAGCACGTGGATTGAATGCCAGATCTCGCGCCATGTCCTGATATATTTTTTTTGCTTCAGCGCTATCGGCAGCAGGTAATACCACCTGTAGTACGACGTAAAAATTGCCGGGGGTTTTGCCCGGCAGGCCTTTACCTTTAAAACGCAACTTTTTACCCTGGATCGAACCGGCAGGGATTTTCATATCGACAACACCGGATGGTGTAGGGACTTTTACGTTTGCACCCAGTGCTGCCTCCCAGGGCGCTACGGGTAAATCGATATAGATATCCCTGTCCTCCAGTCGGTAGACAGAATGTTGCTTGAACTCGACTTCGAGATATAAGTCACCCGCCGGACCTCCGCTAAAACCGGGATCCCCTTGTCCGGCCAGTCGTATACTTTGACCCGGCGCAATACCTTTGGGTATTTTAATGTTGAGTACCCGATCACGGGTTCGAACATGTCCCTGAGGGCCTACTTCTGGCACGTGAAGAGTAATCGCCCGCGTGGCGCCATTGAGTGAATCTTCCAGGTCGATAACAACTTTGGCGTGATGATCCCCACCGTGTGCGGAATGCGCCTGGTGTCGCCCACCCGTGTCGTGGAAGCTTTGGCCAAACAGGGATTCAAAAAAATCACTGTAAGCCTGTCCATCCCCCTGGGTAAAACCACCACCGCT
Source organism: Porticoccaceae bacterium (assembly GCA_030590275.1). The sequence goes on along the minus strand of JAUUYV010000136.1, from coordinate 3,183 downwards.
GAACTCAAAACCAGCATCCCATCCGGGCGGGGCGTTGAAGTCCTGCCCGCTTTGCCAGTTGGCGCCGAGCTGATCGTAAGCGGCACGTTTTTCCGGGTCTTTCAGAACTTCGTAGGCTTCACCTAGCGCCTTAAATTGCTGTTCGGCGTCTTCTTCTTTGCTGATATCAGGATGATATTTTCGCGCCAACTTGCGGTAGGCGCGCTTGATCTCATCCTGGGTGGCATCCCGAGTGAGTCCAAGCGTTTCGTAATAATCTTTGAATTCCATAAGTTGTATAGAATGCTCTGTTTAGAATGACCTGTGTAGAGTGGCCTGTTCAGATGTTTGCTAGCTCGGCATTACCGAACTGCCGTTGTTCTGGATCGAGAAGCCACCGTCAACCATTAGAGTGGTGCCGTTGATGTAAGAAGCTCCTGGGACCACAAAGGCGAACACACCGTGGGCGATCTCCTCGGCCAGTCCGTAGCGTTTAATGGGAACTCGACGGCGGGCGAATTTCTCTTTGTGCTCTTCGGCGATTACTTTTGTGAGCCCGGTGCGAATGGCGCCTGGGCAGAGACAATTGACCGTGACACCCTGAGTGCCGAGTTCAACCGCCAGCGCACGGGTGAGCCCAATAACGCCGTGTTTTGCAGCGGTATAGGGGCTGGCAAAGGCACTGCCTCCAACGCCTTCGGTCGATGCGATATTCACAATCCGGCCTTCGCCGCTTTTTTGGAGGTGGGGCAGGGCAGCGCGGATGGTCCGATGCAGGGCGTTCAGGTTAACCTCAAAACAGCGCGCCCACACCTCTTCGTAACGCTTGCTCTGGATTCTGGCAGAGGCGTCAATCCCCGCATTATTAATAAGAATATCGAGTCCACCAAACTCGGCAACTATTTCTTCCACGACCCGCGGAATCCCCTCGACATCGGTCAGATCAAGCACCCAACCCTTTGCGATTCCGCCGGCATCGGTGATCTCTTTGACAGTCTCTTCGACAGCTTCAGCGTTTAAATCGAGGATGGCGACCTTCGCGCCTTCGTCGGCGAACAGGTAGGCAGTCGCACGACCCATACCGCTTGCGGAGCCGGTTACCAGGGCGACTTTGCCCTCAATGGAACGGCTCAGTTGGCTTAATCTCTTCCTGGTCATCGCTGTTTTCCTTCTGATTTTAATTTTGGTGGTGGTCGTGAGGCTGTTGGAGAGTAAACGCCCCGTTTGCTAGAGGCAAGCATTCTCAGTGAACAGCTAATAAGTTTCGTTAAACACATGCCTGATTTCCGGAAGCATGCGTTGTACGCATGCTCGACCTTCGCTGATCGACTCGCTGGCGCGATAAAACTCTAATAAACCAATGTGTGAAAGTTTGGGAGCAAGCAAAATGTCAGGGGGGTCGCCAGCCATGCGGCTCCTGGTGATTCTATCCTGTGTGATATTAATTGAGCTGGTAATGGATTCGAATAGCCCGGGGGGTGTGTTTTTATCTTCTGTGCTGGTGAAGACAGAGGGCGTGTAGTCTGCGATAAAGTCGGTCACTTTATCCACAAATCGATCGCCGTTATTTGGCTCTTTGAATGGTTTCTGTATATGTTTTCCAACAATATCTCCATTTAAATTAACCGCGATAACAACATCAGCGCCGAGTGCGCGACACACGGATATAGGAACCGGGTTCACCAGGCCACCATCCACCAACCACCTGTTGTCGCTTCGTATGGCTGGAAAAAGTCCAGGCAGAGAAATGGATGACCACACAGCATCTATTACTGAGCCCTTGTTTAACCATACTTCTCGTCCGCTTTCTAAATCTGTGGCGACTGCAGCGTATTTTTTTGCAAGGCTCTCTATTAACAGATCGTCATCTGCAACATGTTCATTCAAAAAATGATGTAAGCGCTTTTTGTTGACGAAGCCCTTTAATGACGTATTAATTTCCAGAAATCGAGCAGTTTCAAACTTGCTTAATGACTCTGTCCAAACCTTTAGTTGCTTAAGATTGTCGCTCACATAAGCCGCACCTACTAGTGAGCCAATCGATGTGCCACAGATGATTTCGGGCGTGATGCCATATTCGCTCAAGGCTTCTATTACACCTATATGTGACCATCCGCGAGCAGATCCACCTCCAAGGGCTAAGCCAATTTTCATAGTCGATCCCTAAAATTTTCAGATTTCTTTGTGTGAAAATACAAACTTAAAATTATTTCATTAAGGCTACACTTTTTACCTGGGCGTAGACGAGTTTATCGGCTTCTATTTCCAGCAGGTGCACTGAACGTCGAGTGATGCGTGATAACAGCTTTTGATTACCGATATCGCAGCGTATGAGCATTTGGGAGGGGTCGCGATCCGGATCGATACTCACCACTCGTACTGGGAAGCTATTGCTGATACTGCTGTGTTGCGGCGGTGTTAAGGCCAGGCTGACATCCCGAGCGCAGATCCGCAATCGGGCCTGATGGCCAATAGGTAAGCCATTGTAGGTGACGGATACTTGTCCACCGTCAAACTCGAGCCGAGTTAAATGAAATTCTTTATCGTGCCCTATTACCCTTGCAGAGAGCACTGCAGCGGCTTCTTCCAGGTGAGAAATTGGCAGGTTCGGGTCGGTGAGCAGTGTGTTGAGTTCCCCTGCGGCCAGTACCCGTCCGCCATCGAGCAAGATCAGATAGTCAGCCAGGCGTTGGACTTCATGGGGAGAGTGGCTGACATAAAGTACTGGTATATCTAGTTCGCGATACAAACTTTCCAGGTAGGGCAGTATTTCGGTTTTTCCGGGTTCGTCGAGGCTGGCCAGTGGTTCGTCCATTAATAGTAGTGCGGGGCTGGTTAACAGCGCCCTGGCGATGGCGACCCGTTGCCGTTGTCCCGCAGATAATTGATCAGGCTGTCGCTGCAGAAAGGTTTCCAGACCTAGCCAGGCAACGATGTCGTCAAATTTTAATTTCCGCTGTTGTTCCGGGATTCTCCGCCAGCCGTATTGCAGGTTTTTTTGTACGTTTAAATGAGGGAATAAACTTGCTTCCTGAAATACATAGGCGACAGGGCGGCGGTGAACCGGCCAGCACTGCTGCTCATCTTGCCAGCAGCTTTCATTGAGCCGAAAGTAAGCCTGGTCTGCTTGTTCCAGTCCGGCGATGCAGCGCAGCAGTGTGGTTTTGCCAGATCCAGACTCACCAAAGAAGGCGGTAACACCTT
>JAUUYV010000030.1 GCA_030590275.1 Porticoccaceae bacterium | reverse complement strand
GCGAAGCCTGCCCCTAAAAAGGAAAACCTACAAAGACTACACACAAAAATAGGGCCACCGACAAAGGATCGGTGGCTCAACAGAACCGCAGAGATCCTCTTAAGTCATTGAATAGCAGACCGACCCGAAGCCTGGCTGACCGCCGCAGAGGTTAATATCACATTCCCTCAATAACGACCCCGAGTTTGGCGGCATCTGCCCGTGTCAGGGTGATGCCATCCGGGTGCTCTTCTTTTGCCGGACGATTACTACCGACTGGGCATAGGTCGGAATCGATACTAGTGACCATCTCAGCGTTACCGTCCTCGATGGAGACATTTCCTTCCCTGTCCATTCGGCCAAATAGTTGCCCGGCATTTGATCCACTCATTCGTCAGTCTCCTTGCTTGGTAAATTGCTTAGTAATAAATAAAAGTAGCTAAAGGGTAAACACCCTCTTTATTTCAGACAAGCTCAAGGTTAGTGTGATTTGATCCGGATCAATAAGGAAGCTCTAATCAAGCCATAAACTCACACTTTGCATCCGGGAGGGCATAAACAGCCAAAATATTCAGCGCCCCCTTCGTTCAGGCTGGACCAGGGGACCCAGAAAGCGGGGTACGGTGTTTGAGTCCCCGCGAAAAAAAATATTGTTGACGCATCAACGTGTTGCGCGGCATACTGCGCGGCCAAGTATTAACTCAACACGTCTAGCAGCGGGTATCGCCAACCTGCGCAGGAAACCTATTATTAACAACCTATGAGGTAGCTTTAGCATGGCTGATTCAAAACAAATCGCCGGGAAGGACGGTGTCGCTCAACTCAGTTCCTTTGATCCGCTTTCAGGGGATGGCGGCAAGCCGCAATCCTATTACGACGAAATAAAGCAAAGGTTTGCAGACGAACGAGATCTGCGCCTGAACTTTCGCCCGGAAGGCACCGAGCAATTTAACTCCAACCTCGAAGGTTCTCTCGAACACTTCGGGAAGGATTCCTATAACCGGGATATTAAACCACGAGACACGCTTACAGACACCGTTGAGGTGCTTTTTATTGGTGGCGGGTTTTCTGCCTTGTTGACGACCTCTCAACTCCGAGAAGTGGGTGTAGACAGTATCCGTATTGTGGAACGTGGAGCAGACGTTGGTGGTACCTGGTACTGGAACCGCTACCCCGGTGCTGCCTGTGACGTAGTGTCCTACGATTACCTGCCCCTGCTGGACGAAATGGACTACGTGCCCAAAGATCGCTACGCCAAGGCAACTGAAATCTATGAGCACTGCCAGGCCATTGCAAAGAAATATGATCTCTACGATCTGGCCGTGTTCCAGACCACCGTCACCTCGACAACGTGGAATGATGAAGAAAAACTGTGGCACGTTAAGACTGATCGCGGCGATCATATGAAAGCCAGGTTCGACATTTGTGCCAATGTCCCCATGTCCAAGCCTAAACTGGCGAAAATCTCTGGTATCGAACGCTTTAAGGGGCATTCTTTCCACACTTCCCGCTGGGATTATGAGTACTGTGGGGATGATCTCTCCAAGCTTGCCGATAAACGTGTTGCCATTATTGGTACGGGTGCAACGGCGGTGCAGGCTATTCCAGGGCTGAGCGAAAATGCCAAAGAGTTGTATGTATTTCAGCGTACGCCTTCGTCTATCGATATTCGTAACGACTGGCCTACTGACCCCAACTGGGCACGCAAGTTAACGCCGGGCTGGCAAGCCAAGCGCCGTCAACGCACTATCGATGGACCACAAATGACGGAGAAGCAAAAGGCGGATCGAGCCAAGCTCTCTAACGAAGAAAAGGTACAAAAACAGGAAAACGCCAATATCGATTACATGATGTGGATTCACGAGCGCATTGGTGACATCGTCAAGGACAAAGCGACTGCCGATGCCCTGAAGCCCTGGTATATGTTTATGTGTAAGCGACCCTGCTTCCACGACGAATATCTGCCTGCCTTCAACCGGCCCAATGTGCATCTGGTTGATACCCACGGTAAGGGTGTGACCGAAATCACCGAAAAGGGCCCGGTATTTGACGGTAAGGAGTACGAAGTCGATTTAATCATCTACGCGACTGGTTTTGAAGTACAGAAAACTGGCATCTACAATCAGATCGTCGGTCAAAATGATCTTGAAATTAACGATAAATATAAGGATGGTATTCGCACGCTGTTTGGTGTGCAGTCCCAGGGTTATCCTAATATGTTTATCATGGCCGGTTATCAGGCTTCCTTTCAGTTCAATATCACCGATGTATTGACGGTGCAGGGAGGTTATATCGCATCCTGCATTGACTATGCCCTCAAAAACAATTGCGACTCTATCGACATCACTCCTGAGATCGAGGAATGGTGGGTACAGGAAGTGATTAACCATCGAGGTAAAACCGACCGCAACAAGGACTGTACACCGGGTTACTATAACTTCGAGGGTGAAGACAACCGTCGTCAGGATGGCACCTACAATGGGGGCTTCGCGCGCTATATCGAGCTCATCGAAGAAACCAAAAAGAAAATGAGTGATATCTTCGTAGCAGCCTAAGGTGATTGCTACCTAACTGTAGCGATCATTCAAGCCAAAAAGACGATCCACCCCCTGGTTGGATCGTCTTTTTTGTTGTGTATCAAGTAAGTTCCTCTTAGGCGCTAGCCCGCCTGTCCAGACACTGCCAGCTTAGCTACAATGCAGAACCACGTAGAACCGATCCACCCAGGAAAGGATAATTCAGAGCTGTATGACTACTTATAACGTTGCCATCCTGGCGGGAGATGCCATTGGCCCAGAAGTAATGGCCCAGGCCATTAAAGTGCTTAAGGTCATCGAACAAAATGGCAACACCTCGTTTGACCTAAGGCAAGCGCCCTTTGGTGCAGGTGCCTACTTTGACCATGGCCACCCCTTTCCCGAACAAACACAAGCGGTTTGCGATGCAGCCGATGCCATTCTCAAAGGACCGGTTGGCCTGGCTCACGAAGAAGCTACGAAGATTCCAGTTGATATGCAGCCAGAGCGCGGTGCCGTGTTGCCCCTGCGAGCTCGCTACAATACCTATGCTAATTTGCGGCCCATTTTCCTGCCCGGAGCACTCGCCCACTTCTCACCTCTCAAACCGGCAATCATTGGTGATGGTATCGACATCATTATGATCCGTGAGTTATTAGGGGGTCTGTATTTCGGCCAGAAAACGGTTGGCGTAGACAATAATGATCTCCGCTACGTTGAGGAAACTCTGCGCTACGACGAAGCACAAATTCGGCAGGTACTAATCGTCGCCTTTGATATTGCCCTGGGCCGCAAGAAGGTGCTCCACAACATCCATAAAAGTAATATCTTGAAGTCTAGCGTGCTGTGGAACGAAGTACTCGAAGAAGTCGCCGTCGATTACCCCGATGTCAGTGTAGTAAACATGCTGGTAGACGCAGCGGCCACCCACCTATGCTTAAACCCTCGGCAATTCGATGTCATGGTGATGGAGAATATGTTTGGCGACATCCTCAGCGACCAGGGCGGCGGCCTGGTCGGCTCCCTCGGTCTAATGCCCTCGGCCTGTGTAGGTGACGGCAAGGCTTATTACGAACCCTCCCATGGCTCAGCGCCCGACATCGCCGGCAAAGGTATCGCCAACCCTTACTCGATGATCGGCTCTGTCGCCATGATGCTGGAATACAGCTTTGGTATGACGGAAGAAGCCAACAGTATCTGGCAAGCCATGCAGGGAGTTTTCAGCGATGGCTATTCCACACCCGATCTCGCCACAAAAAGCATGAAGATCGTCAGCACCGATACTTTTGGCAACCTCGTAACAGAAAAACTCAAAGCAAAGTAAATCAGTGTTATACGCACAGGATGAAATACCGCTATGAATACTCAATTTGAGCTTGATCACCTGGCCCCAGCCATTGGTTCCGAAATAAGCGGGCTAGACCTTTCCAAACCCTTACCTGCAGATACCCTGGCGGAAATCACAAAAATCTGGCTCGATCGACAAGTATTATTTTTTCGCGATCAGAATTTAACACCCGACCAACAACTCGCCCTTACGCGCCAGTTCGGCGCGGTGGAAAAATATCCCTTTCTAAAAGGTATCGAGGGAAACCCCCTGGTAGCACCCGTGCTAAAGCTGCCGGAGGAAACCATCAACTTTGGTGGTGTCTGGCATTCCGACACCACCTATTTGCCCGAACCCGCAGCGGGAGCTACCCTTTATGCGCTTGAACTCCCCCCCCTGGGGGGCGATACGATCTTCTGCAACATGGGCTCTGCCTATGAAACCCTGCCGAAAGAAATCAGAGAAATGCTGGTGGGCCTAAAAGCAGTGAACACCTCAACCAAAGCCGCGGTCTCCAAAACGCGGGTCGCCCGTATCGCCGACAGCGGTGACACCTCAGCGCCCAAAGAATTTACCGAAATCCATCCCGTTATCCGCACTCATCCGATTACTGGAGAAAAAACTCTCTACGTAAACGAAGCCCACACCGTTCGGTTTGATGGCTGGAGCGAAGAGGACAGTGAACCTTTACTCAACACGCTGTACCAGCACGCCCGCAAACCAGAGTTTCAGTGCCGTTTTCGCTGGACTCTCGGCTCAGTAGTGTTATGGGATAACCGCTCTACCCACCATTATCCAATTAACGATTACCACGGTTACCGGCGTTTGTTACATCGAATTTCTTTGAAAGGTGCAAGGCCCGCCTGAGTCTTTTTCAACACCCAGCTTTCAACACCCAACTTTCAACACCCAATAAGACCTTAAGGATCAGAACCCGGCGGCGCCTCATTCGCTTAAGCCGACGAGCCGAAGAACAATAGAGAGCCCCCGCCAGCGATCATCAAAAAACCGATCACTTTTCCTCCAGAATCACCGTAGGGCAATATTTTTTCTACCAGTACAAAAATAGTAATCAAGGCGATCCAGAACAAGTTCATCACACCGCCAAAAAACAACAAAGCCATCAACATCCAACAACAACCCAGACAATAAAGACCATGATGAGCTCCCAGGCAAAAAGCACCCTTCGTCCCCGTGCGCCAGTGGGCCGACAAAAACTCCATCGGGGAGCGGCATTGCTTAAGGCAGGCATTTTTTATCGGTAAAAACTGATAAATACCGGCCCCAATAAGTAAGGTCGCGCCAAGGGTACTGCTGGTGCTCACCAACATCGGTGACAGTAAAGCCGCTTTATCCAGACCCCACTGAGCAGCCGTTGCGACGGCACTAAATAACATCCATATCAACAGGTAGCCAGCAGTGAACACCCCTGTGGGGGTGACAGTCTGCCCTTCCCTCGAAGCCTTTTTTGTGATGGATTGATAAATCAGTACAGCTGGTGTTACCGCTGGCAACATCATGCCAACCATCATCACCGCCCACATGGTAAACATCATCAAAGCGTAGGAACTATCCCAGACCGGAATAGCCATATTGGGCATCGCCGCCATTGCACCCATATCGGCGGCCATAGCAAACAAATACCACCAGGCCAACAAGGTCACTCCGCTCAACGAGGCGAGGATAACCAGAGTATCGAAGCGGCGAATACTACCGCCAATCAACATAAAGCTTTACTCAAGAAGTTAAATTAGCCAATCGTCACATCTTTGTGAATAACACCATTCTGATTCCAGTGCATGTTTACAAATTGACCGTAGCTGTCATTGAGGTCAAAGGCTATATCACCGGTAACCGAAGTGTTACCAACGCCCATTTCGGCATAGGTGTACTCAATACCGCCGGGCAGGTGAATACCGGCACGGGATTCATTACCACTAAATGGATCTATCAAAGAGCTACCGACAGAATCGACCAAACCTTTGCACCGCACCTGCGCTTGCCGAGCAGCAGTATTAATGGATATATCCATCGGCAAATATAAGGTATCAAATACCTCTGACATGGTGCTGTTAAAAATATAAAAAATGTTTGCGCCGGGTTGGGTCGCTTCACCGTGAGCAATTTTTTTAATGGCCTCGCGCTGCACCGCATCGGCTCGTTCATCAATAATCACTTGTTGTTTACCATTGCCCTCAGCAATTTCTCCCGGCCATTGCATCACCACCAGAAAACCAAGACCATCGAGAACCGTGCCATTAAAATGGCCCTGCTCTATGACGTGACTCGCCACTGCCTGACAATAACCGTGGGTAGTAGGAGAATTAAACTGGCAGGGACACCCGAAATTACAATTACAATTGGCGAATTGAGACACTCGAATTTCCCATTGATCATCCATACCGAGACTCCTTTCTAATTATTATTTCCAAGCGAGCAACATATCGAAGTCAGCTCGATCCTGTCAACCGCTTACCCGCTACTCATCACTAAACACTCGGGCACCCGGCCCTAAAGGTTGTCCATAACTAAATTCCACATAGTTACCATTGGGATCTCGCAAGCCACAGTAATAACCGGCCGGGAAGGGCTCCTCCCGAGGCGGCCACACCAGACAACCTTCTTCTTCTGCTTTACGAGCGAGCTCATCGACAAGCTGCTTGCTATCCACCGCAAAACCGAAATGGCGATAGTCACCATCGGGCAGACTCAAGTTTTTACCCCCTTCCAGCATCACAAATATAAAATCCGTTTCTCGGCCCGGTTCAGCCATCCACACAATGCGTTGATTGCCAGCTATCCGTTGATGGGTCAATTCCATACCACAGTAGCTCTGGTAAAAACGGATACACGCATCGAGCTCCTTAACGTGCAGAGCAATATGGGTAATACGAGGTGTCATCATTCAATGATCTAGTTTGACTTGTTGGGCGATAAATCAGGTTTAATGGCGGTCCTGATGCTTGTTGTTACTCACTGTCCCATCGCCTTCCCAAACTAATCAGCGGAAAAGTTGTGGGAGTGCTTTGGCGTCACCGTCGCAAACTGGCAAAGAATCTGGTCTACATCTTTCTCCATATCACCAGAAGCTCGCAAGGTGTCGCCCAGGCAAATAGTTTTCGATCGATAATCGAGCGTAGTCACCAGTAACAGACAATCTGCCGCTTTTGCAATTCGAAGGAATCCGGTTTTCATACGTTCGACTTTGCCACGGGTACCTTCCGGCGTAATGATGAGCGATAGTGAGTTTGCCTGCCTAAATTTATCGGCAATATCCTCCACCACTCCCTCGGGATTTTGTCGGTTTACCGGAATGCCCCGCAACCAGAGCATAAAGGGCCTCATGGGTTGCTGGAATAAAGAGGTTTTTCCAAGCCAGTGGATTTCCAGGTTCATCGCCAGCGCGGCCACCAGACCAAATATAAAGTCCCAATTGGAGGTGTGGGGACCAACCACAAAGATTAAGCGCGGATAATCGGGTATTTCACCTTCCACCTTCCAACCCGCTATAAAAAGCGCAGCTCGCGCTAGCCAGCGAGTGATAAGCAATCGACGATCGCGAAGTTGGTCTGGGACAATAGGAAATTCCATGGTTATGGTCTCTGAAGATTTTTTCTTTCTTTCATTATCTGGGCACCACAGTAATACCGTTCATGACCCAATGGAATATTTTGTCTATTAAAACTATGGCATTTTGACCCAAAACTGCGCTAGTATCGAAAAGTCCAAGTAAAATAAAGAACAGTCATACAAAAAGGTAAAAAACATAACTAGTAGTTATAGGCTTTGGATTAAGAAACCGTACCCTATATATTAGAGTTTAAGGTAATTATTACAGGAGAAAGCGATCATGAGCAAAACTGTAGATATTCATATTAAAGGCGGCACTGTTGTCGATGGTACCCGCGCGCCACGCCAGGTAGCGGATGTGTGGATCAACGATGGCAAGGTGCTGCAAATCGGTGGCAAATCTCCAGGGAAAGCCAAGCAAACTATCGAAGCCAAAGGGCTTATCGTTGCCCCCGGCTTTGTCGATCTGCACACTCACTACGACGCTCAGATTCGCTGGGATCCCTACTGTACAATTTCAGGATGGCACGGTGTAACATCCGTGGTACTAGGTAACTGTGGTTTTGGCTTTGCGCCGGTAAAACCCGAGTTTCAGGAACGCTCCGTACTCACCATGGTTCGAACCGAGGCTATTCCCTACGATTGCATTAAAGAAGGAATGCACTTCGACTGGGAAACCATCCCCGAGTACATTGAATCGCTAGAGCGCGCACCCCTGGGCGTCAACTGCATCCAGTACATGCCTACCGCCTCACTGATGATCTACGTCATGGGCCTGGAAGCTGCTAAGTCAAGAGTTGCTACCAAGGAAGAACAAAAAGAAATGCAGCGTCTGCTCCACGAAGGTATGGACGCCGGACTGTGCGGGTTCTCCATCCAGCGCCTTGGCGTCAACTCCTCACAAGCAGATTTTGACGGCACTCCGATGGTCACCGACACCATGTGTGATGAAGACATTCTTTGCCTGGCCGAAGTATTACGCGAGCGCAACGAAGGCTTTATCCAGATCACGCAATCTACCGGCGATATCAAGTCTGACCTTGCCTTCCTCGAAAAACTGGCTGATACGGCGCGTCGACCCATTTTGCACAATGCTATCGTGCCGACACGCGCTAACCCCAAGCCTCACCAGCGCAGCCTGGCCTGGCTGGATAGAGTCCGTGAAAAAGGTCTGTCTATTTATGGCCAGTGCGGTACCGGGCGCACCGGTTTTGCCTTCACCCTGGAGCACTGGAATCTCTACGATGCCAGCCCTGCATGGCGTGAGCTAACGACGGGAACCAAGGAAGAAAAGCTCGAAAAAATGAAGGATGAAACGCTCCGTCAGCGAGTTATCGCTGAAACTGAAGAAGCCGACAAGCGTCTTCAGGTTATTCAGGCTGGTGTCGGCGGCGCGGTGCCAAAACTGGTAGTCACCGGAGTCAACAAACAGCCTGAGCTCGAGCACTATCAAGGTAAATCTATAGGCCAAATTGCCGACGAAGAACACAAGCATCCCATCGAGGTCATGTTGGATCTTTCTCTTGCAGCGGACTTAAACGCAGAGTTCACCGGCCCCGACCGTGGTTCCAACGCCGATTTCATGGCGGAAATGATGAACGATTCCGACTATACGATCCCCGGGATTTCCGATGGCGGAGCGCACACCAAGTTCTTCACTGGCGGGGGCTATACCACGGATTTCCTAAGGTGGCTGGTTCGCGATGAAGGTAAAGTCACTCTGGAAGAAGCGCACTACCGCTTGTCTGCGCTGCCTGCCAAAGCCGCAGGCTTTAAAGATCGCGGCACACTGAAGGAGGGCGCATGGGCGGATATCGTGGTCTATGACCTGGACAAGCTCGAATGCGGCGGCGGCTGGGTTGGCGACATTGCCTACGATTTACCGGGCGGAGAATGGCGTCGGGTACAGCCCGCTATTGGGTACCGAGCCATTATGGTTAACGGTGAGATCACCTTTGAAAACGGTGAGTGCACCGGAGCTACACCGGGCAAGATATTGAAAAAAGGCCAGGCTGAACCTGCAGCAGGAGAGCGAGCCGCTTAATTGCTAGCCCAGGAATAAAAGCCCGGATTTTGTTCGGGCTTTTATTCTGCCAGTTTTAGACCAGGCGAACCTTATATAGACCGTTTTGACCACTAAAAACCTTAAACCATATAGCCTGGAACTCTTTGCAGCTTAGGAGCATAAATCATGACCAATAAGTACGATATTCACATCAAAGGCGGTACGGTTGTTGACGGTACCCGAGCGCCGAGGAAAATTACCGACGTCTGGGTTAAAGATGGAAAAATTGCCCGCATTGGAGACGATCCCGAGGGCAAAGCCGCTCAGGTGATCGAAGCTGAAGGCCTGATAGTCTGCCCCGGCTTTGTTGATCTACACACCCACTACGACGCGCAGATCCGCTGGGATCCCTACTGCACCATCTCCGGATGGCACGG
>JAUUYV010000204.1 GCA_030590275.1 Porticoccaceae bacterium | reverse complement strand
TATCTCCCTGGCACCAGAAGTACTTTAATCGCCGGGCAGGCGTAGCAGGAATTAACATGGCTATGAAAAAGATCATTCGCGACGACGACGTTATCGTCCTTGCGGGTAAAGATAAAGGCAAGCGCGGCAAGGTGCTGAGCGTATTGGAGGATGGTCGACTGCTGGTCTCTGGTGTGCAGATGATCAAGAAGCACCAGAAACCAAACCCTCAAGCAGGGGTTCCAGGTGGCATCATCGAGCGCGAAGGCCCCATTGACGCATCCAATGTTGGGGTTTTCAATCCGGCCGAGAGCAAAGCTGACCGAATCGGCTTTAAGACTCTGGAAGATGGTAAAAAAATCCGCGTGTTTAAATCTACCGGCGAACCTGTAAAGGCTTAGAGGAACAGTAGCAATGGCAAGTCTAAAGGAGCGTTACTCAAACGAACTCGTAGCGCAGCTCAAACAAGAGCTGGGTCTAAAGAACGTTATGGAAGTGCCTCGGGTCACCAAGATCACGCTCAATATGGGTGTTGGTGAAGCCCTGGCCGATAAGAAAGTGCTGGAGCACGCAGTTAGTGATCTTCAGGCCATCGCTGGCCAAAAGCCAGTGATAACCCTGGCACGCAAATCTATCGCCGGGTTCAAGGTTCGTGAAGGCTGGCCCATTGGTTGTAAGGTGACCTTGCGCCAGGATCGCATGTACGAATTTTTGGAGCGACTCATTGCCATCGCTATTCCGCGGATTAGGGATTTTCGTGGCATCAGTGCCAAGTCCTTCGATGGTCGCGGTAACTTTGCCATGGGCGTGACTGAGCAAATCATCTTTCCAGAGATTGATTACGACAAAATTGACAAATTGCGCGGCCTCGATATCACCATTACCACGAGTGCGCGTACCGATGATGAAGGCCGAGCGCTATTGCGCGCCTTTAATTTTCCGCTGCGAGGTTCATAACACACCATGGCTAAGGTATCGATGATTGAGCGCGAGAAAAAGCGCACCAAGCTGGTTGCTAAGTACGCTGTTACACGTGCGGCGCTGAAAGCCACTATTTCCGGTCTCGACAGCACAGATGACGAACGCTGGGAAGCACAATTGCAACTGCAAAAATTGCCGCGAGATTCAAGTGCATCGAGACAGCGTCGACGCTGCCGGATGACCGGAAGGCCTCACGGGGTTTACCGAAAGTTCGGACTGTGTCGTAACAAATTACGTGAAGCAGCCATGCGCGGAGACGTGCCCGGTCTTGTTAAGGCCAGCTGGTAACAGGTTTAAGGAGTAGATTGCGATGACTATGCAGGATCCGTTGGCAGATATGCTGACCCGAGTTCGTAACGCCCTGGGCCGATCGAAAGAAACCGTCACTATGCCCTCAGCCAAGCTCAAAATAGCGGTAGCGCAGGTGCTAAAAGACGAGGGTTATATTCTTGGTTTTAATGTCAGCGATGGTGTTAAGCCAGAGTTGACCATAGAGCTTAAGTACTTCGAGGGGCAACCGGTGATAGAGCAGATCGACAGATTTAGTCGCCCAGGTTTACGCCGTTATGCTGGTTCAGGTGAGGTGCCTCAGGTTCGGGGCGGTCTCGGTACAGCGATCATCTCTACAAGCCACGGCGTTATGACCGGTGTTGCAGCGCGTTCTGCCGGGATCGGCGGGGAAGTGCTTTGCACAGTCTTCTGATCATCGACAGATGTCAGCAAGGTCAATCGTTACATATATAGTTTTTACAAGATAAGAATTGTCACAGGAATAGTCACATGTCCAGAGTAGCTAATAGTCCGGTAGAGATACCTAAGGGCGTAGAGGTCACCCTTAAGGGGAACGACATCTCCGTCAAAGGCGGACAAGGCAGTTTGTCGATGACCTTTCATCAGGCTGTGGACGTTAGTCAGCAGGATAATATCCTGCGCTTTAGTCCTCGAGAGGGAATCAAAAATGCCAATGCCATGGCCGGCACAACACGCGCCCTGGTCAATAATATGGTCATTGGTGTCAGCGCCGGGTTCGAGAAAAAACTCCAGCTTATCGGTGTTGGTTATCGTGCTCAGTTGCAAGGTAAAAAGATTAATCTGACCCTGGGTTTTTCACACCCTGTTGAGTACGTTTTGCCCGAAGGCGTCAGTGCAGAAACGCCCAGCCAGACCGAAATCGTGCTCAAGTCACCCAGCAAGCAGCAGCTGGGTCAGGTAGCCGCAGAAATTAGAGCCTTTAGGCCCCCAGAACCTTATAAGGGCAAAGGTGTACGTTACGCGGATGAGCATGTTCGTCGTAAAGAAGCCAAGAAGAAATAGCAGGTTTTAGTTTATGAAAGACAAAAAGCAATCCCGGTTACGTCGAGCCCGCAAGGCTCGTGGCAAGATTCGCGAGCTCGAAGTATCACGGTTGTGTATCTTCAGAACCCCGCGACATATCTATGCGCAAGTGATCGCGCCAACGGTTGGTGGTGATAACGTCCTGGCCAGTGCTTCATCCCTTGATGCAAGCATTCGTGGCAAAACCAATACCGGTAACTGCTCGGCGGCTGAATCCGTCGGTGCCTTGTTAGCGGAACGCGCGAAACAAGCAGGTGTTACCAGAGTCGCATTTGACCGAAGTGGATTTAAGTACCACGGTCGCGTAAAGGCGCTCGCGGATGCCGCTCGCGCGGGTGGACTCGAACTCTAGGCAGACTGAAATACTAAAGGTAGATCAATGGCAAAGCATAATTCCCGAGATAATGATCCCAACGAAGGCCTGATGGAAAAGTTGGTTCAGGTCAATCGCGTCGCTAAGACAGTAAAAGGTGGCCGGATATTTGGTTTTACAGCGCTGACCGTGGTCGGTGATGGTAACGGCAGAGTCGGTTTCGGTCGCGGTAAGGCGCGAGAAGTGCCGCTGGCAATCCAGAAAGCCATGGAAGCTGCACGCAGAAACATGATTCAGGTCGATCTTAAAGATAACACCCTGCAATACGCTATTCGATCCAGCCATGGGGCCTCCAAGGTCTATATGCAGCCTGCCTCAGAAGGTACTGGTATTATCGCCGGTGGTGCTATGCGGGCAGTACTCGAATTAGCCGGGGTCCAGAATGTGCTGGCTAAATGTTACGGTTCAACTAACCCCGTGAATGTGGTTCGGGCAACGTTTGCCGGCCTGAAAACCATGCGTGCGCCTGAACAAATTGCCGCCAAGCGTGGCAAAACCGTTGAAGAGATCCTCGGTTAAAGCGCGCTTAGTAACCAGACGGGAAGTGGAAGATCATGGCTAAGACAGAAACAGTAACAATTACACAAACTCGCAGTGAGATAGGCCGTTTAGGCAAGCACAAGGCGTGCCTGGTTGGTCTGGGTCTACGCCGCGTAGGACATACTGTGACGGTAGAAGACACCCCATCAGTGCGAGGCATGATTAACAAAGTCAGCTACATGCTGAAAATCGAGGGAAGTTGAGATGCGGCTAAATACCTTAAGCCCAGCTGAGGGCAGCCGACCAAACGCCAAGCGCGTAGGTCGCGGCATCGGAAGCGGTTTCGGCAAGACCTGTGGTCGAGGCCATAAAGGGCAGAAATCCCGTTCAGGCGGGAGCGTTAAGCCCGGTTTCGAGGGTGGTCAAATGCCCTTGCAAAAACGACTACCAAAGTTTGGTTTCTCGTCTCGGATATCGCGAATATCCGCGCAGATCCGTCTGGCTGAGCTCAATGATCTGGATGCCGAGGTGATCGACCTGGATACGCTGCGTAGCGCAGGCCTGATTAATGCGTCTATCCGTAGAGCTAAAGTATTTTTGTCCGGGGAGCTGAGCAAGCCCGTTAAGATTAAAGGCCTTGCCATCACTGCTGGTGCCCGCTCGGCGGTAGAAGCCGCTGGTGGCGAGGTGGTTGAGTAAGGGTTCTATCGATAGGTCTAATTGCGGAATATTTCAGGTCTAAATAAGATGGCGAAACCAGCTAAACAGCCTTCGGGCAGCGAGAAAGGATTGGGCGAGCTTTGGGCTCGCCTTCGCTTTTTGTTGCTCGCCATCGTTATTTACCGAATTGGTACCCATATTCCGGTTCCGGGCATTGATCCAGACCGAGTAGCTGCATTATTTACCCAGAACCAGGGCACAATCCTGGGTATGTTTAACATGTTTTCTGGTGGTGCCCTGGAGCGCATGAGCATCCTGGCGCTGGGCATTATGCCGTATATATCTGCGTCGATTATTATGCAGCTATTGACGGCAGTAACGCCAAGTCTCTCGCAGATGAAAAAAGAAGGGGATGCTGGGCGGCGAAAAATAACCCAGATCACCCGCTACGCGACGGTTGGTTTGGCCTTGGTTCAGGGCACCGGTATGGCTTACGGCCTGGCGGGTCAAGGGCTGGCTTACTACCCCGGCCCGACGTTCTTCCTGGTTGCCATTGCCTCGCTGGTCACCGGCGCAGTATTTATGATGTGGTTAGGCGAGCAGATTACCGAGCGTGGTATCGGTAACGGTAGATCCATGCTGATTTTCGCCGGTATTGTTGCCGGCTTGCCCCGCGCGTTGGGTCAGGCGTTTGAGTCTGCCAGGCAGGGTGATTTGAATGTCATCGTACTTTTGATTGTGGCTATCCTGGCGATAGCGGTCATTTACTTTGTGGTGTTTATTGAAAGAGGGCAGCG
>JAUUYV010000124.1 GCA_030590275.1 Porticoccaceae bacterium | reverse complement strand
GCAAGCACAAACAATCCCACCCAGGCAGCCAAAAGCCGCAGCGAAGGTGTCGCTATGGCCTCCGTCAACAGTTCTGCCACCCGCTGATAAAAAAACATCGCAATCGCAAAAGCCGCAACCCAGGCCAGTAGCGACAGCGCTTCTTTGACAAAGCCTCGAACCACACTGATCAATGCCGATAAGCCGACAACGCCAATGATCGCGAAATCTGCCCAGTTCATCTCACCCATTCGAGTTTTTTACCACCGAAATCCGGCAGTCCTGCCCACTATTACTCACTGGAAACCAATATAAGTCAGACATAACAATAAAACAGTTACTGGCTGCACAGTCGCGAGAAAAAATGACTTACATACAATTTAGGTGGCGACTCCAGGCAGCCCATCATGGTTCAAACTTAACTAACCAGGATTTGATGCCAAACTGCTTATCAATAGCTCGCTGATCCGCGAGGAGTTTATTCTTTACCCCTTTCGGCCCGACAAATACCCGATATTTTTTAACGCCCTCTACATCCGCAGCACGTACAAAAGCCTTATAACTAACGCTGATTAAACGCTCCCGTAATTCCTCGGCATTAGACTTATCTTTAAAACTACCGACCTGTATCACCCAGGCTTCTGGTAAACCGTGTTTTGTTAATCGCGGTTCATCCGCTACAGCTTTTTTATCCTCGAGCCCGGAGGACTTTCCCTGAACCTCTTCTTTTTCTTCCAGAGCAAATATCGACTTCTCCTCCTTCGCCGGAAGCAAATCGGCCGGGAGTTCTGGCTGTGCAATTTGCACCGGCTTAATCTCCGGTGCAGGGGGAATGCGGCGGGTAGTATCCACTGTATAGCTACCACCTAAATCCAGTAACATGGGCAGGAATACGATAGCCAAAGCCACCAATACCAAAGCACCAACCACTCGTTGTCTAAGCCCAGGGGTCATTCAATATCCACTCTTCCTAATTTAAGCACGAGACTCAATACAATATTCCAATGCACCCGCTACCGTAAGAAACGAACCAAATACCAGAATAACTTCATCCACATCAGAAACATCGAGCGCCGAGTAAAACGCCTCTCGAGGGCTATCGTAGCACTGGACACTCCAATCGGATAAGTCCTTTCTCAAACCATGCCCGACACCATCACCGTACGCCTGCACACAATTGTACACCAGCTCCTTCATCTGCTCAGCAGATGAGGAGAGCGGGGAATCCGGCAAGCCACACAAATACCAATGGCTTACTTTTGATAAAACTGGCTCGATCATCCCGGCAATATCTTTATTCACCAGGGCCCCAAAGATACAGTGAATGCGCTGCGAGTCTAAGCTATCGAGTCGAATGGCGAGTGCCTTTGCAGCGGCTGGATTATGAGCAACATCGAGAATAATTCGTCGACTACGGCAATCGAACTGTTGAAACCGTCCCGGCAAACGAGCTTCAGAAAATACTCTCGCAAGCAACTCAAAGGCAGGCTCATGCCCAATCAGAATCAGTGCTTGCAAAGCACATATTGCACTCGGCAAAGGTAGATAGGGCTTCGGCAGGCCTTCAAATACCTGGACTTCACCATCGATGTCTAGGCATTCCAATGTCAGTGTCGACTTCTTTTCCAGTCCATTATCAACAGACTGAGATTCAGACTGCCGTTCCCGACAGTAAAAACCACCCTGTCCCAGTAAAACGAGATGCGCACCGAGCCTGTCAATATAGTCCAATAAGTCCTGAGGCGGATTCTGTTCAGCACAGACCAGGGGTAAACCTGTACGCGCAATACCGCATTTTTCCAGAGCGATTGCACCTCGACTGGTTCCCAACCACTCCTGATGGTCGAGCTCTATGGAAGTAATGACTGCGACATCGGGGTCAATGATATTTACTGCATCAAGACGCCCCCCCAGACCCACCTCCAACAGAACAACATCCAGCTCACGTTCTGCGAATAGCCACAAAGCAGCAAGCGCGGAAAATTCAAAATAGGTCAAACTGATATTGTCGCGAAGGCGCTCGATCACTTCAAACGCGCAGCAAATATCAGCATCTGATACATTCTCCGCATTAATCCGAATACGTTCGTTATAGACCAGTACATGAGGCGAGGTAAAGGTACCGACACGTATTCCGCCTGCAGCCAACAGCGCTTCCATTATTGCAATACAGGAGCCTTTACCATTGGTGCCAGCAACCGTTACGACGCGAGCCTGGATTTCGGCCACGCCGAGCTGAGCGGCAACTTTTGCGACCCGTTCAAGGCCCAGATCAATGGCCCGCGGATGGCGTTTTTCTAGCAGCGTCAGCCAGTCATCAAGCGTCTTCGGGTTCAGATTCGTCCTCGTTAACAACAGTTTCGACTGGCTCGGGAAGACCACTAAGCTTGGCCAGTAGACGCGCAATAGTTGAACGCAGTTCGGTGCGAGGAACGATCATATCGATGGCGCCATGCTCAAGCAAAAACTCACTGCGCTGGAAGCCCGCGGGCAATTTTTGGCGAATAGTCTGCTCTATAATATTAGGCCCCGCAAAGCCCGCGCGTGCACCGGGTTCAGCAATATTGATATCACCCAGCATAGCCAAACTGGCCGAGACACCACCATATACGGGGTCTGTCATTACAGAGATGAACGGTAGGCCTGCCTGTTTTAATCTTTCCAGTATCGCACTCGTCTTGGCCATCTGCATCAACGAAAGTAAGGCTTCCTGCATGCGAGCACCACCAGTGGCGGAAAAACAAACTAAAGGAATACCATCGGCCAAAGCTCGCCGTGCCCCGCGAGTAAAACGCTCGCCCACCGCAGCTCCCATAGAACCACCGTGAAACTCGAACTCGAAGACCGCAGTCACCAGAGGAATACTCATCAAAGTACCTTTGACAACTATCAGGGCATCTTTTTCTCCAGTCTTTTTCTGCGCTGCCGATAGACGATCCTTATATTTTTTAACATCACGGAATTTTAAGCGGTCAACCGGGAGTACCTCTGTGGCAAATTCTTCACGACCCTCCTCATCGAGAAAGATATCCAGACGCCGACGAGCACTTATGCGGATGTGATGCTCACACTTGGGACACACCTCTAAGTTACGCTCCAAGTCTGGCCAATACAGAGGGGAGCTGCATTTCGGACACTGCTTCCACAGGCCTTCCGGAACACTCTTGGTTCTCTCCCGAGACTGGGTGGCCATACCGGAGGGCCTTATTTTACTTAGCCAACTCATCCCATCATTCCTTTGTTAAACTGACGCAATTTAATATATTGCTTTTTTAGGCAGTACCTTATTTTCAGGCAGCATCCTGGAAACATTATTTCAAGACCTGGCGTCCACGGCTACTCGGTAAAACACCCAGGGTATTATCGCAGCTGCTACCAGCACTACCAGGCCGCAGACACCAGCGATCAAAACAGCATTCTACGTCATAACAATGTCTCAAAAAACACCAACCACCCTATATTACTTACTATCTGAAGACACTTTACTAAACAGACCGCGCCTGCTCAATAAACCTCTTCACCAGACCAGGGTCTTTAACACCAGGGGCTGATTCTACCCCGCTACTGACATCCACCGCATAGGGATGCGTTTGAGCGACGGCAGCTGCTACGTTAGTCAGCGTAAGGCCACCCGCCAGAATCACCGGCCGAGAAATAGCGATTGATAAACGCGCCCAGTCAAATACTTCGCCCGTTCCACCATAAGCATCCTCCCGCCAGGCATCAAACAGATAAGCGCTGGCTTTTGGGTGGGCTGCAAGTTCGGCCCTTATATCGACATCAGGCTCCATACGCACAGCTTTGATAAATGGTCTCTCAAACTGCTCACAATAGTCAGGTGATTCATCACCATGAAACTGCAAAAGCTGAACACCAGTGCGTGCTAGTTTATCACTCACAACAGCTGGACTTTCATTGACAAATAATCCCACGGTAGTGACAAAAGGACCAAGCGCACTGACAATTTCTGCGGCCATCTCAGAGCTCACGTATCTGGGACTTTTAGAATAAAACACCAGACCAATAGCATCCGCACCCGCCTGCGCGGCCATAAGACCCTGCTCGACAGTCGTAATACCACAAATTTTTACTCTAACTTTTGCACCCATTTCAGGAACCAAACCTTAAGCTTTCCCCGTCATTTTATCGACAACAGTCATAAGAATTCCAGATCGAGAGGCAATATATCTGGGCCGAGTGACGGCGGTACCAGGCTAAAGTGTTCGGGGTAAGTCACCGACACCAGATATAAACCCGCTGCTGGAGCTGTGGGTGGAGCCAGGCGACGGTCCCTGAGCTCCAGTAATTCAGCCACCCAGCTAGTTGCCTGCTCTCCGCGACCTACCGCCAGCAAGATCCCGACAATATTACGCACCATATGGAGCAAGAAGGCGTTAGCAGTGATTTCCATCACTATCACCTTCCCTACCTGAAAAAACCGAATATCGTGCACGTTACGCCAGGATGTGGGCGATTGACAACCCGCACCCCGCACCGCAGAAAAATCCTGCTTGCCGAGAAAAGCTAAAGACGCGGATGACATCGCTGCGATATCAAGGGGCACCTTCTCCCAGCTTAAGTAATGTCGCATCACCGCCGGGCGCAGTCCTGTATTAATAATCAGATAACGATAGGTTCGGGCAAGTGCACTAAAGCGCGCATGAAACTGTGCAGGAACCGCTTGTACCTGAAGTAAGCGTACGGCATCAGGCAAGTTGGCGTTGACACCATGCACCCAGTTGTACCCGGAACGTTCTGCGCGAGTATCAAAGTGAATCACCTGGTTAGTAGCGTGAACTCTCGCATCTGTGCGACCTGCACAGGCCACGGAAACCGACTCATTAGCGACATAGGATAAAGCGGTTTCGACCGCTTGCTGAACCCCCTGACAATGCACCTGGCGCTGCCAACCGCAAAAGCTGTTGCCATCGTATTGGATAATACCAGCGAAGCGCTTCAGCTTGTCGGGCAGCACCTCACCTATCGGTACTCGACCATTAACTCGGTAAACCCAGTCTGACTGAGACATTTATCTGTCTCTATTTCCAGTGTATCCAGAGCCAAAGGCCTGGCACAGGTTTTTTAGAACAGGGACAAAAACCCCGATACGGAATACCACGCTAAGTCCTGCTTCTGAAATATACTGCTGCTGTTTTATCAATCAATACGCGTATCAGGGTTTGCAGACCCCCATGTTTGTAGATCGGGAGTCATAGGCCAGGAGCTGTAGACCAAATTTAGTAAGAAACTATCAACCTAACTTTGCCAACAAGCCCTTTGCCGTGGATTGCTGATCATCACTGCCTTTTAAGGCAACGTAGTCGAGGATTTCTCGGGCACCTTCACTGTCTCCCATATCAACATATGCCTGGGCCAACTCCAGCTGGGTACCAATCTCATCACTTCCTTCGAGCATGTCAAAGTCATCCCCCAAATCAAGATCTAGCCCAACATCAACACTTGCTCCGGTAGAACTATCGGCATTTGCACTAAGCGATTCATCCCCCAACTCCAGATCTTCGCTTACATCAAGATCAAGACTTTCTTCCAGCAAACTATCTGTCTCTGAACCTCCAGAGTCTAGCTCGAGATCCACATCGAGATCGAGGTCGAGATCGAATCCACTGTTATCGTCCTCTTCAGAACTATCCTCTGCGCCACTATTTTCAGGTGCCGTAAGATCCAGCTCCACATCGAGATCGGTATTTGCCTCGTCAAGATCCAACCCATCAAGATCCAGCTCATCAAGATCCAGTCCATTAATGGCCTGGTCAGGCTCTGACAATTCAGCTTCAGAGAGGTCCAGATCAATCTCTAGATCGTCGAAGTCCGTACTATCTGCGGTGGCAGAAACATCATCAAAATCCACAGCTGGAAGTTCTATTTCATCGGGTATCTCGAGGCCGTCCTCAAGCTCCCCGATAGCATCATCGTCACCGAGCAACACCTCAGGATCTAATGTATCACCTTCGGGTATTTCAATATAATCGGCATTAGCGTCAACCACTGACCCAGCTGCT
>JAUUYV010000109.1 GCA_030590275.1 Porticoccaceae bacterium | reverse complement strand
GCATTAGCGGGGCTAAAAAGAACCGCTTACGCCTTCCATCAGTGCGCAACATCCTCTCACTTGAGATGGACAACGTGAATTTCGACCGGGAGGACCTGAATCACCTGGACTCTCTGAGCACTGCCTGCTGAGCTTCAATGCCGGCCCTCCGCTAACACCAAGTGCCTATAACAACAACCTTCGAATCATACAGACGCCCAGACATGTAGTGCTTTTTACCGAGATGATTCACGATGTGCGAATTGTCCCCATGGACGGCAGTCCGCATCCACCAAAGGACATCCAGAAGTGGACGGGAGATTCACGCGACCATAGGATAGTGATACGCTGGTCGTCGAGACCACTAACTTCACCGATAAAACGCCGACTTTCCAATTGCCTATTAACCTTAATGCCCTCGGTAGGAACGGTGTGGTGGGGTCAGGCAAGAACATGCACCTAACCGAAAGGTTCACGCGAATTAGCGCATCAAGGCTGGTCTACAAATACACGGTCAACAACCCCACCACATTTGCCAAACCCTTTACGGTGGCTATTCCGATGCCTGCGACCGAAGACCAGATGTTCGAATATGCTTGTCACGAGGACAATCATGCCATGATCGGCATGCTGAAAGGAGCGCGCACCCTGGAAAAAGAGGCCGCGCGCTAATAGGGTAATTTTAAATTTAAAAAGGGAAGTTGCGTTTAAGCGTATACTTCCTGACGATGGGAGCCGAAGAAAACACTGAAGAACAAGCTAAAACTGCAGATAGAGCAATGCTAACAAACGAATCAGCCCCAACACTTACCCGGCTCGGTTGGCATACATAGGCGTTGGGGAGCATAGAAGAATGCTTATCGAGGCTAATACGACGCCTTAGCAAGCTCTAGTAGATCTAAAACATCCTTCACCTGCACACCCCAGTAGATACCCCAGCCAATTATAATAACGACCGAAAAACCGGTCGCTACTGTGTTTAATGTCTTAGATGTCATGAATTTCTCTCAAGTAGCCTTACGAAAACCCTATCCAGCGACCAGCAGCCGCAACACTAAACCATATAAGCAAGCTTGTGATAGCCACCAGCTTAACTACCCAGGGCTCCACCAATTCTGACTGAGGTAGCGCGTCACTAGACCCTTCAGGATATACAAGGCCTGGCGCTCTGCGATACACCGCGCTACGAAGACTAAGAATAAAAATCACGCCCATACTCAAACCCGCCATTTTTGCGAAGAAAAATGAGTTGTGGGCAAGTTTCATGGCAATCGCTGACGCCTCATAAACACCGGAAAGAATGATGAACAAAAGCGCCAGGTAAATCCATTTTCTAGTATTTTTAATGATGATATCTGATGGCACATTAGGTAACAGGATATTCAGCATACGCAAATCACCTAACAAGATCATACCGACTAGCATCACCATACTAGCAATGTGGACAGTTTGTACCCACGCAAAAACACCGGCTGATGCCCTGGCTATATCAGACAGCAGCGAATTGTCTAGCCATTCAAAAATAAATACTATATCCATTTCTCCCCCTTTGGAGTCTACATTCGGAGCCTGTAGATTAGATTACAAACTTACTCGAATGCTGCCATTTCATTCACACAACCAGCAGCCCAATACATAAAGTAGGGCAATTCTTTGTGGCAGTCCCACCAGTCATAGGCCATCGACCGGCCCATACCGATTACTGAGAGCCACAATGCCAGAGATAGTCCCGCACCAACTCGTACTCGTCTGGGGGGCACAGGATCATTATCCCATGACATCATATCTGGCGATCTCGTCATGTTTCGTATCAGGAAGGCGTTGACACCGGCGAAGATTAACAGCACTACTTTAATTCGAAACCAGATGCTTTGTGTCGACCTTATTGGGATCGCATAAAACAGCAACAAGCCACTAAGGACCATAATGACAAAGCCTATCATCATGGGTTTATCCAGTCTCTCGACGATAGTGGATACAGATACTTCCTTGAATGCCACGCCTAGCAATCTCAAATCAATAACCATCAACATGCCGAGGAAAAGTATCAAGGTCAATACGTGGGTCGATTCGACCCAACCATACATGTACAGGGACTCGTGTAAGTCAGTACTCGATTGAAATGAATCAAGCCATGTTGCAAACTTTAAAAGCAGCTCATTTAACACTGTCAGTGGTTTCCTTCATCTTAAGACTATGATTATGGATTACGATATGGATCTGTCTGTTGCGTATAGGGCTATTGTTGCGCATAGGGCTATTGTTGCGCAATTGATGTCGCGCAAGTGATCTTACAGTAAAGGATTACTTCAGGCGAATTGCCCACTCCCATTTGATAACAATCTTAACTTCCTATTTTTTTATGGCATTTCGTCCACCCTACTTCCCATCTATACCTAAGGTAGGATATGCTTGCCCACTCGTTCCAACCCACTCGTTCCAACCCAGGGGAGCTGATTTTGAAATCCAATTTTAATGCCAAGCGGATAATAACTCTGCTATCAATACTAATAATATGGCCACTAGGTGTTCTGGCTGCAGACACTAACTACAAGGCGCCACGTGCCGCCGATGGCGTTCATCCAGACCTGAATGGTATTTGGCAAGTTCTTAATGAAGCCAATTATGATTTAGAAATGCATATGGCGCGCGCCTCAATGGCTCTGCGGGAGGGGCCTTACGGGCCGACCCCAGCCAAGGGGACCCTTAAGTTAGGCTCAGTTGGTGCTGTGCCACCAGGCATGGGCGTGGTTGTAGGGGGCGGTAAAATCCCTTATACACCCGAGGCCCTCGCCGTTAAGAAAGAAAACCAGAGTAATTGGCTAGACCGCGATCCGGAGATAAAATGTTACCTTCCCGGAGTTCCGCGAGCCACTTACATGCCTTACCCACTACAAATTTTCCAGGGCGACGACTCCCTGTTCATTGCTTATCAGTATGCAGGGGGAATTAGAGATATCTTTTCGGAAGATCCCGGGCCTGCGCCAGTAGACTCTTGGATGGGGCAGACAGTAGCTTCCTGGGACGGCGACACACTGGTTTTGGATGTGACAGGTCAAAATGCAGAAACCTGGCTCGATCGGTCTGGCAATCATCACAGTGAAGAAATGCATGTGGTAGAGCGCTATACCCTAATAGGGCCTAATCACCTTCAGTACGAAGCGACCATCACAGACCCAAAAACGTTTACCAAGCCCTGGAAAATCAGCATGCCACTCTATCGCCGCATGGAAAGCAATATGCAACTATTAGATTTCAAGTGTGTCGAATTTGTGGAGGAATTACTGTACGGACAATACCGGAAAAAGCCGCTCGAATAGCTTAATTAAATTGTACCGGCGCCAATATGGGGGCCGATACCGAATCAACCGGTGGTAAAGAACATTACACAACTTGAGGTCGCTTTTATGTCTTTAAAACGAATTATTACGATAGCTGGATTAACACTGGGCGCATCGTTGTTACCTGCTCAGTCATACGCACACCACGCCTTCGGCGCTGAGTTTGATGCCAACAGGCCGCTAACACTAAAAGGCGCCGTAACCAGGATTGAGTGGGTAAACCCACATGCCTGGTTTCATATTGAAGTCACTGCTGAGGATGGCACGAAAGAACAGTGGAGAATAGAGGGAGGTACTCCCAACACACTGTTGAGGCGAGGCATTAATAAACGGTCTATTGCCATAGGTACAGAAATTGTAGTCGATGGGTACCAGGCCAAAGATCGCTCTAATAGCGCCAACGGTCGAGACATCACTCTTGCTGACGGGACAAAAATGTTCATGGGCTCATCAGGTACCGGCGCGCCGAAAGATGGTGCTGATGCAAGCGAACAATAAATAAGTAATCAACAAAATGTTTCATGCCAGACTGATACTCATTTTGTTTTTGCTTACTGCCTGTAGCCAGTCAGAACAAGCTGGATCGCAGACTGAGCAGGCCAAAGCTATTCCATTCAAGCCCACTGGTGATGTTAAACACATCATGCAGTGGGTATTGGATCCTGCTACCGATAAGGTGTGGGATTCTGCGGGCTTTATTATCACCACAGAAGGCACCGCAGACTTACAACCCACAACAAAGGAAGGCTGGCTAGCCGTGCAACATAGCGCAGCCGTTGTCGCAGAAAGCGGGAACCTTCTGATGATGCCTGGCCTGGCAAGGGATGATGGCGCCTGGAGGGATATGTCGCTGGGTCTTATTGAGGCAGGTCTACGTGCGAAGGCTGCAGCCGATGCAAACGATGCGGATGCTTTATTTGAGGCCGGAGGTCAAATTTACCGAGTTTGTAAATCCTGCCACGCGGTCTACATGCAAGACAGTGAAACACCAGAGGCTCCCTAGAAAGCCTTCCTCTAGTCAGGCACTCAAGTCTGAGTACGGCAGGATAAACTCATCATCTGATCAATCTCAGCAAACCTAAATCCCCTCAATGCCCCCCCCCTAAGGCTCTTCGCTCAGGAATTCTTTTTTCGTTACAAAGCCATCGCGAAACTCCAGAGATGCCGTATAAAAGCCTACGGTCCTTAGCTTCACTGTTACGGTATCTGTTCCATGGTTTGCCCAATACCAGCCGTGAATACCATTAAAAGGTGCGATAAACGCACCGTTTTCATGGCCACCTTGCCCCAGACTAAAACTTTCCGCAAAACCCTCCGGACCGTCTTCGGGTTCACCATGAAAGTCGTAGCTCACCGTATCGCTTGCAGCCCAGCTATAGAGTACTGTACTACCCTGACTTAACTGGTATTTGTATTCTACAAATTCAAAAGGTAGCAGCTGGAACGAAATGGTATCTTCACGATACTTCGTTTTTTCTTTACTTATAGTCTCGGTCTCGGGCGTAGTTTCCGACAAACCAAGGATACCCAGGGCCTTACCTGATCCTAGCGGATCAATGTTAAATTCAGCGGGCAGAATCAGAGTTGCTAAAACCAATGCGGCGGCGACCAGGGCAAGCAAAGTGGCCATTAATATTTTGATGCGGCCTGTCTCCCGAGCAACCGCCTCTCCCGTGTTCTTCTTCATAGCGACGCCTCAACAATCTCGCTGTTTAAGTCCATAACATTTAAGCCCATAGATATCCGGCAAACTGATAGCCCGCAAGCATAAAACCCAGGCTCATAAGCATCGTGTTGGCCATAAAAGCATGTCCTTGAAAACCACTTCGCTGACGCCACTGCACCAGGACCGCAAGGATAAACACGAGAGCAATCGCCTGACCCATTTCGACCCCGAGATTAAAACTAAGCATATTCATCACCAGGCTATCTGCCGATAGCGATAAGTCCTGTAATTTCGTTGCCAGACCCAGGCCGTGACATAAACCGAAAGCAAACACTGCGACCCTCGCATCCAGGCACACACCAAAGACCTGTTTAAATCCATTCATATTCTCAAAAGCTTTATAGACTACTGAAAGCCCTATGACAGTATCGACCAGGTAGGCATTGACATTCAGGTCAATTAATACGCCAGCCATCAAAGTAATACTATGGCCTAGCGTAAAGAGGGTTACGTACAGGAAAACATCTTTTAAGCGGCGCAGAAAAAACAGCACGCCCACTAGATACAGGAGGTGATCGTAGCCAGTAACCATGTGCTTGGCCCCCAGGTACATAAACAGAGTGGGAGCAACGCCATCGAGACCCTGCACAAACTGGGCGTTAGCACCGGATATATTATGGGCAAGGGCAACGGCCGGCACTAACATCAGGCAAGCAACCCACCAAAAGCGGAACTTACTCAAGTGTTGAAATCCACTAATAACGCCGGTTTGACGATAATTTTTAGTTATGATTATTACAGATCACTCCTTCTAGCTTTATGTCAACATCATCTTTGGAGCAACGACTTAGTCTCGTTATTAGCTAAGGAGCTTTTATGTCTCGCCTCCGCCTAACTCTTTCTGACTCTCCCGAATACGGGGGTTGTATTTCGTGTACCCACCAAACATATTCGCCCAGACACTGGTTTTATAACAATGATAGGGGGTTTCCCCGGCTATATCAGCAGCAGCATCCCGACATCTATCCCGCGAGAGGAGGTGAGTATCCCGCAGTTGGTATTCGTCAGAAAAGACATCAACCTTTATATACAAATCGTAGGTCGGATAAAAAACATAGACGAGTAGAGCGATACCAAGAAGGACAAAATATTTCATATTACTTCTTTATTTATTCCTTTTTAAAACCTTAATTAAACGCAGAAGGAACAACAATAACCTGAATACCGATTCACACCGCTAAGCTATAAACCAGCATAAACACATTTATACCACATGCAGATGCGTAAAACCTTGAACTCATTCTACTTGTACTACACCAAAAAAGTGGCCCTTAGCCACTTTATAAAACGCCTATAAGCTCCCGCTTAATTATCTTTCTTGGAGTCACCCCCCGGCGCAATGGACGGGAACTGAAAGGGAGTAACATTCCCGCCTTTTGCTTCAACAATTTTTCCGACCCCTTCCTTTTCTACCTCATCGATGCGAACTACCGCATGGATT
>JAUUYV010000242.1 GCA_030590275.1 Porticoccaceae bacterium | reverse complement strand
GTCTGTAAGAAATGAATCTATTGGCGGCCTAAGCAACAAAGAAGGCACGCTGGCAATGGCCAGAACCGACCATCCGGATAGCGCCAACAGTCAGTTTTATATTAATCTGAAAGACAACTATGACCTCGACGCTCGAGGCACAAAGCATGGTTACACGGTATTTGGAAAAGTCATACAGGGAATGGACGTCGTCGAGAACATAGCCGCGGTAAAAACCGCAAATCTGGGTGGTTCATTTACACAAACCCCTCTACAGGCTATTGTTATTCTAAGTACCAAACGCGCATCGCCCACCGCAAAATCTACGAATTAACCTTGAAGCTAAAACTGAAACAGGGAGCAAGTTCAAGTAGTGGTTAAGCTCAGCGTCAATCTGAATAAAATAGCACTGATACGCAACTCCCGAGAGGGTAATTACCCCAATGTCGTCGAACACGGAAAAACCTGTTTAAACGCGGGCGCTGACGGCTTAACGGTCCATCCGCGCCCTGATCAACGCCATATACGCCCCGATGATGTCTATGCGCTGTCAGCGCTTATAGCAGAGCATAATTTATCGCAACAAAGCGCCACAGATACCCAACATGAATCGTCCAAAATAAAAAAATTAGCTCCGCTTGAATACAATATAGAAGGCAACCCTTTTGCCCCGGCGCAGGGTAGTTATCCTGGTTTACTCGCTCTCACCCGAGATACACGCCCTGACCAGTGCACACTGGTACCGGACGGCAATGATCAGCTCACTTCGGACCACGGCTTTGACCTGAAACACTCCGGCGAAGTGCTCAAACCTTTGATCGAACAGCTGCACGAATGGGGTATTAGAGTCAGCCTTTTTATGGATCCTGAGCCGGAGCAATTAGACCTCGCCCATACCATTGGCGCTGATCGTATCGAGTTCTACACCGGCCCCTATGCTGCTGTAGAAAAAAATCGTCCCCAGGATCAGCAAAGTGCTGACACGCTCTTTGCCCGTTATATGAAAGCCGCCCAGCACGCTGTTGATCTGGGACTAGGTGTTAATGCAGGTCACGATCTCAATCTCGAGAATCTCGAAAAATTATCCTCTCTGCCCGGCTTGCAGGAGGTTTCTATTGGTCACGCGCTAATCGTCGATGCCCTCGCCATGGGGCTGGAACAAGCGGTGATCTCTTATAAGACATTGCTCACGCAGTAAAATTAGCCCCTTGAAAAACTTATTCCACTAGAAAAACTGACACAACTAAAAGCCTGTAACGTCCATTCATGATGACCCGCAAGCGCAGGAGTAGCATGGAACAAGTCGCCACTAATTTTCTTGCACCTCTTGGCACGACAGGCAATATAAACTTTCCGGGCTAATATTAAGGCGTTCTGGATTAATATCATCACCACAGGTATCGCAACAACCGTATTCATCAGTCGCCATGGCCACAAGCGCTCTATCTATATTTTGTATACGACGACGATACTGGGCACGGTTCGCCTGGCTCATCTGTTGCTGCTGTATCGCATCCATCCGCGACAGGCGGCCTACCGTGGTCTGATCCAGTGTTACTGTCTGCCCTGCCCCTTCCGACAATTCGAGATGGTCAAGTAAATTATTTTTTAAAGCTAGCAGTTGTCGTTTAAGTATTTGGAGTTGTTGATCGTCCATTATTATCTTGCCCTGACTTGTTTATACCCTGAATGATCTGGGCTTAATTCGGGAGCCACCTGTGCGCATAGGATTATAATATCGTCAAACAGATTGGCCGAAGCTTCCTACAAACTTCGTCTTCACTACATTATCCTTAAATTTTCCAGGTGGTCATACAATTTTGGATTACTCTGATAAACAACACTTTTTCGAGCAAATGATCACAGTATATGGGCGCAACCCTGTACTGGAAGTATTGCGAGACAACTCTTTGCCAGTTTATCGATTGCATTTCGCGGAATCTAACCGCCGAAATTCGAAGCTGGATGAGATGTCGACGCTTGCCCACCAGCGTGGTATCGACGTTCAGCACCACAGCCGGGATAAATTATCACGGATCTCCAAAAATAAACGCCAGGATCAAGGGGTAGCTATCGATATTCAATGCCCCTCGCACAATAATTACCGGACTTTTTTAGAAAACGCTCTGGAACACAAAAAGACCTTTCAGCTCATCGCTCTGGATCGAGTCACCAACCCACAAAACCTGGGCATGATTATTCGCTCTGTCTGTGCAAGCCCAGTAGATGGTTTGCTACTGCCCAACAAAGGCTCGGCGCCATTATCGCCACTGGTCATTAAAGCCAGTGCGGGTACGTTGTTTCGCTGTCCTCTACTCCGTTGCGAGCAGCTAAGCAAAGCGCTGGAGGATTTTTCCAACGAGGGTGTCGACATCGTTACCCTCGTAGCAAGCGCCGATACCTCGATAGCAAACTACCAACCATCTGGCTCAGTCATCTATGTACTGGGCAACGAAACGGAAGGGGTATCTGCAGAAGTACTGGCAGCTGCCAATGCAAAGGTTTCTATCCCCATGGCCAAGCAGGTTGAATCTCTTAATGTGGCCGTTATAGCTGGCTTGATTGCTTTTCGGGGGGTGATTTCGCCGCATGCCAAAGGGGACTAAAAAAGCCCAGGGATGAGGCCACCACCGTGCACACGCCAAGTATCAACAATGCCGGCAACACATCGAGACTCGAAACTAACTCCCCGGTCAACCAGGCACCAATGGGGGCCGTTCCAAAAAAAGATAACTGATAAATCGATATCACTCGAGAGCGGTAGGCCTCGGGGGCCTCGGTGTGAGTTAGTACTCGTCCCAGGGTAATTGAAATACCGGAGAACCCCCCCCATACCGCCACACTGGGGAAAATAGCCCACGAGGGCAAATGCATAGAAATAAGTACTAAAATCAAGCCACGACAAAATAAACTACAAATCAATAATCGGCCCGGTTG
This sequence comes from Porticoccaceae bacterium, assembly GCA_030590275.1. The sequence continues at coordinate 1,144 of JAUUYV010000242.1, read as the reverse complement.
CGTCAGCGCTATGCCCCAGCGCATAAATATTACGTTAGCCAATAACACACCAAAGGCAAAACTCAGCTGAATACCGGCAAAAAATCCGGCCCCGCCCTGATACACTTCCCGCGTAAGCAAGGGCATAACCACCAGATACGCTCCGAAACCCAAAAACCCGGTGGCACCCACAACCGTCATTAAGGGCAATAATCGCGGATGCCGCCACACTTCAACGAGACCCGAGACAATGCCTATTTTTCCCCGCCGACGACCACTTTTCAGTCCTTCGCCAGGCGGCTGACTACGACGAAACATAGCACCCGCTGTAATAAACATGACAATCTGCAGGCCCAACAAGGTCGCTAAACCAACTCTCTCGTATAAACCGGCTATCAAGATTCCGAGACTTTGTGCAGTAAATTGCACCAGAGTTGATTTGGCCACCGATTGCTGGAGAGAAGCGGAATACAACTGTGGCAATAGGCTTTCTCGGGCTGGTTGCACAAAAGCAGTAATTGTTCCGTAGCTGACAGCAAAGAAAATAAGTAAGGAATAGTCCAGGTTCCCGGTGACATAGCCCCAACACAAAAGTCCAAATGGTAGTGAATAAAGGATAAAAAGCCGAGACAGATGGCTGCCAAGATGAAGGTTATCCGACACCGCTCCACCAATAAGAATTAACAGCAGGTTGGGCAGCATGACGGCCATCTGAGCAAAACCAACTCGGTCCGCCGGCTCATTCAATACACCGACCAATAGCCACGGGAAAATAACCGTTTGGATACCCATAGCAACAGCACCGGCACCTATACCGGACAAATAAAAACGAAATCGACCCGCTATTCGCTGCGGTTCGCTTGATGCGGAGTCACTGATGCTAATAATGTATTAACTGATTTAGGGATGGAAAAAGTCAACGCCAATGGACGCCGACATAAGCCTGGCATTCACAAATGCTAAAACCAACAGGCGCAAGCTGTTAAAGCCAGCTTTCTCGGCTCCACTCACAGCGAACCTGTATGTCACCGCTACCAGGGCAATGATGATCTGCATTACTGTCCCAGTGAAAACTGTGGAATCCGGAAGATTCTGTCTCAAGATGAACAACTGCGGATACCCAAAACATCTGTGCTAACAAGCTCTCAAATTGATCCATCCACAG
>JAUUYV010000132.1 GCA_030590275.1 Porticoccaceae bacterium | reverse complement strand
GGTCGACTGTGTATATTACGAAATTCATCTGTGTCCAGGGCCGCACCACCGTCAAGGGGCTCCCCAAAGGTATTCAGTAAACGGCCTAGACAGAAAGGTGTGACAGGAACATGCAGAGGAGCACCGGTGTCGTAAATAGCCATGCCGCGATGCAAGCCAGAGGTAGTATGCAAGGTAATAGCACGCACGTGGCGCTCGTCTAAATGCTGATGAACTTCAAATAAATAGTTTTCGTCATCGAAAGACGCAGAAAGCGCCTGGCGCAGTGGCGGCAGCGTATCGCATGCAATGACCACTACCGGCCCGTGAACTTGAGTAATCCGTCCGATAATCACTCGTTTATTCTCATTAGTCTTTAAACCAGGACTTCTTCAACCTTTAATGGAGGGTTTCCAATTCAGAGCACCGGCCTGGATCTGCATACCCAAAGCCTAATAATACTGTTATACCTAGCGCCATGTTAGATGCGCTACCCATATGCCGTAAACCCTGAGTAGGAATTTAAAAACAAGTTTATCACGGTATAATGCGAAATTTACGGCGACCATGAACGCGATAGATCCCGATAATTACCGCGCCTTACTCGATGCAAAAGTTGCCGCGCTGCGCCAGCAGTTTAGCGCCCTGCTCCCCGCCAATATGCAGGTTTTCGAATCTCAGCCCCTCCATTATCGAATGCGTGCTGAATTTCGTATCTGGCACGATGGTGATACCTGCCATTACGCCATGTACCAGCCCGGAGAACGTAACAAGCCCTATGTGATTGATACCTTCCCCGCCGCCTCACCCACCATCGCTAGACTGATGCCAATCTTGTTGACGGCACTGAATGCCAGTCTAGACCTCAAACGTCGCCTGTACTCCGTGGAGTTTCTCACCACCAAAAGTGGCGAGGCGCTGATTACTCTAATTTATCACCGCCCCCTGGACGAAAGCTGGCGCGAGTCTGCTGCACCACTATCTGAGCAACTAGGCTGCGCGCTTATTGGCCGAAGCCGTAAAGTTAAATTAGTCATTGGAAGAGATTATGTGTTGGAAAAGCTCAATGTGGCTGGAGACACCTATGTCTATCAACAGGTAGAGACCGGATTTACCCAGCCTAACGCTGCGGTTAACGAAATGATGCTGGCCTGGGCAAAAACACAATGCAATCAATCAGAAAACGCTAAAAACAGCGATTTACTGGAGCTATATTGCGGTAATGGCAACTTTACGGTCGCGCTGGCTAGCGAGTTCCGGCAGGTACTGGCCACTGAAGTTTCCAAACTCTCGGTCAAATCAGCCCTGTATAACCTCTCGGCCAATAGCGTTGATAACGTGACCCTGGTGCGCATGTCCAGCGAAGACCTCAGCGACGCCTTTGCCAAAGTAAGGCCCTTTCGACGATTACGGGAGATCGATCTCAACACTTACCACTTCAGTACGGTTCTAGTAGATCCTCCTCGCTCCGGTCTGGATAACAACACGGTAGAGCTTGTTGGAGGTTTCGACACCATCCTCTACATTTCATGTAATCCGGAAACCCTGTTCAGTAACCTGAAAAGCTTAAGCGATACTCACCACATAGAGGCTTTTGCTGTGTTTGATCAGTTTCCGTATACACCTCATCTGGAATGCGGTGTCTTACTCAAAAAATATTCGGCAAGCTGACGAAAGTCATCGGTATCAAGCTTTACTCGTCGCAACATACCCCTTGCTGCATAGGAGGGCACTTTTCAGAACCATAAGAGCAATAAACACAACAATCACCAGCCAAAGGCTTGATAAGCTTATGGCACGATTCACAGTCATAAAAGTATTGGCAGGCATCAGTGGGCATAGTTTCTGTTTTTTTATACCCACACTCGGGACAAGTGAAAACGGATTTTAAAATTACGTCCGACATCTAGAGCTTATAAACGGTACGTATGTTTTCGCCAAGCAGTTTCGATCGCGCGCTGGGTGGCAGGCTATCGGCCATTCTCTCTATCTCCTTAATGTAGTCAGGCGTATGGTCGGCATGGGGGAAATCACTCGCCCAGATAAAGCGATCCTCACCCAATATTTCCATCATGGCGGGAATCAACTTTTCATCGGGATCACAGGAAATCCAGCAGTTGGACTTAAACCATTCACCAGGTGCCCGTGAAACTGCTGCCCTTTCTCCGATGACAGTTTTGTGGAACATGACGTCAAGTCGATCTAGCCATTGGCCTATCCAGCCACCGCCGGATTCCAGTAATACCAGGCGCAAATCGGGAAAACGCTCAAAAGTGCCATGGTCGAAAAAAGTCGTAAAGGCGTGGCGCAAACCTTCGGCGGTAGTGACGTTGGCCAGTAGTGGCATCCGATTGGCATGCTCAAAGCGATTGGGTCGTGCATGTAGTGGCTCAAAACCAACATGAATCGCCAGCGGTACATCCAGTTCCACAACCTTGCGAAAAATGGGGTCGTGTACAGGATCACCATGGGCCTTGCGGCTCCAGGTAAAAGGCATAGTAAAAGCACCTTTGCAGCCATCCTTCACTGCACGTTCCAGCTCAACTGCCGCAGCTTCGGGATTATCGAAAGGTATATGGGCAATGGGAATCAGCCGGCCGCCAGAGTCTTTGCAGAAATCGACTATCCAACGGTTATAAGCCCGGCAATAGGCCAGAGTCAGTTCTACGTCATCTAACTCTGCTTCCCACAGCACTCCCAGCGTAGGGTATAACAGCGCTGCATCCAGACCTTCTGCATCCAGAAGTTGAACACGTTCTGTAGCATTCATCGAGCCAAAGGGCGCATTCCCAACATAAGTTCGCTCTGTGCTCGGCTCAAATAGTTCTGGGTCTTTGTGATGCATTAAACCCATGGTTGAAGGAAAACCTTTACGCAGCATTTTGGAAGGCCGGCCATTGATTTCGACATACTCCAGGCCATCCTCATCGGTCGCTATCCGCATAGCACGATCGCGATATTTTGCTTCTATATAATTTTCCCAAAGATCCGGTGGCTCCAGAATATGACCATCCGCATCGATAGCACCTTTATATTTAAGCTTATATATATGAGACAAATCAGGAGACCATTTGGTCACATTACTACCCTCTTACTCAATTTGTTCGATACGCACATTAGCGAAAAAGCAACACCGGCCGTGATCGACATTAGTAGTATCGATAAACGACAGAGGCGAAAATCAATTGATCTCCAATCCCTTCAATTCAGCGCCTTCCCGCCAGTCACTGAGGATTTTGAAAAACTCAGCATCACTACCGCCAAACTGGCCACTGAGGAAGCCGTTATTATTGCCGGTATAGCCCTCATTGTTGTAATAACCGGGTTCTACATAGTGATCATCAATAAAATTGGAGAACTCACCCCTAATCTCCTGATACGGACCAAAGCCTTCTTTGAGAGCGCGTTTATCCCGCTCTTCATAGTATTTGCTCACCAGCCCACCGGGATCGAAGCCCAGCTCCGACGTGTCAACTGTATATTGCTGCCTTTCACTCATCATTAATAATCCTGATTATTTTTATACCTAACACTTTGTCTAGCGGGCACCTGCAGACAGGAGCAGGGCCTCAATATTATCATTACACCCTCTAAATACTTGTTAAAGTCAGGTTTCGGGGTCGAAACTTACCTGAATGTGGGAAGCTTGCAAAGCTTGGAGTAATCAATCGCTTTACCACTAAACACTGGACATTCAACAAAAATCGCTTGACCTCGCACAAAAAAAAGGGCATTTCTACAGCTCTTTGAAGAAACACATTCCGAATGTGGGCACCCATGTTCATAAGCATTTACAAGCGGAAACTAATAAATTTAAAGGGTTAATCATGCAAGCTAAGCACATTTTGGACGGTTATCGAGTTCTGGATATCACACAACACATCGCGGGACCTACAGTCACACGCCTGATGGCAGAAATGGGTGCCGAAATAATTAAGGTAGAAATGCTGCCTTATGGCGATCCAACCCGCCTCGGTGCATTCCGCCGCGACAAACGCAGTGGACTGAATGTTCAGCATAACCGTGGCAAGAAAAGTCTGTGTTTAGACGTTAAGAGCGAAAAAGGACAACAGATCCTTAAAGAACTTGTTAAGGAATGTGACGTTGTATTAGAGAACTTCGCTCCAGGCGTCATTGGTCGCCTTGGGCTTGATTGGGAAACCGTAAGGTCATTGAATCCTAAGGTGATTATGTGTTCGATTTCCGCATTTGGACAGACTGGCCCACTCGCATCACTGCCCGGCTTTGACTATATCGCCCAGGCCTATGCAGCGGTAACCGACATGATTGGTGACCCGGACGGTCCACCATCAATACCACAGCTTGCCCTTGGCGATGTAGGCACAGGCGTGCATGCGACCTGTTCCATTGGCTACGCTTTGTTGCACCGTGAGCGAACCGGCGAAGGTCAATACCTTGATATCTCTCTGCTAGATTGCTACTTCCATTCCCACGAAACCAATGTTGAGCTACTTAGCCTCAGCGAAGGAAAGATCGTACCGAAACGTGGAGGCCCACATCATTATGGGATAGTGCCAACCGGCGTATTTCGTGGGAAAAACAGTTATATTTTGATTATGGCGAACCTGGAGCGTCACTGGGATAACCTTTGCTCAGTGATCCAGCGCAAAGAACTGGTCACCGAGGAACGCTTTACCGAACCGAAGACACGAATCCATGCAAAGGATGCGCTCATCGAAATTATTGAACAGTGGTTACAGGAACAGGAAAGCGATGAAGCCGCCATTGCGATTCTTCAGGAAGCCCATGTGCCCGTTGCACCAGTACTGAGCGTTGGCGAAGCTATGGAACATCCCCATATGGTGGAGCGTGGCACTGTACGAACCATCAACGACCGTGTGCTTGGCGAATTTCAAATACCCGGTAACCCGCTTCGTTATTCCGCGTTCCCCGAATCCCTGGATCTCGAAGCACCCCTTCTTGGAGAACATAATACTGAGATACTCACCGAGATACTGTCTTATAACGATGATGACGTATCCGCAATGGAAACTGACGGCATTCTACGTCAGCGGCCTTATTGAATACGGGCCACTTATAAATGCCCACCACTGATAAACGCCGGCCGCTGTCAGAGTAAAACCAATAAAGCCTGAACCAACATTACTCGCCATTGATCAGGGCACCACCAGCTCTCGCGCAATTCTTTTTTCTAAGAATGCAAATGTTATTGCTATAAAGAAAAAGGAGCTAAAGCTCTATTATCCCTACAAGGGCTGGGTAGAACAAAACCCCGACGACATATGGAATGACACACTATGGGCATGCCGTAAGGTCTTAAGAGGTGCAGAAAACGTTGCCTCTATCGGTATTGCCAACCAGCGCGAAACCACCATAATCTGGGACCGAGCTAGCGGAAAGCCAGTTTATAACGCTATTGTCTGGCAAGATCGCCGCACGGCAGACCGATGCCAGACATTAAAAGAAGCCGGGCACGAAAGTATGATCCGAGAACGCACCGGCTTATTACTTGACCCTTATTTTTCTGCAACAAAAATTGACTGGATACTCTCTAACGTGGAGGGCGCACGCGCCAAAGCAGAAGCTGGGAATCTCGCTTTCGGCACCGTTGATACCTGGTTGCTCTGGAATCTAAGCGGCGGCGCAGTTCATGCTACAGATGCTACTAACGCTGGGCGTACCATGCTGTTTAATATCAATACACAAGACTGGGACGAAGCGCTCCTTAAGCTGTTTAATATTCCCAGAACCCTACTGCCCGAAGTTAAAGATAATGTCGCTGATTTCGGACATTCGACTAAAGAAACACTTGGCAAAATAATCCCCGTAGGCGGCATGGCCGGAGATCAACAGGCTGCCCTAATCGGTCAGGCCTGCTTCGAACGTG
>JAUUYV010000053.1 GCA_030590275.1 Porticoccaceae bacterium | reverse complement strand
TGGGTTGCGGTCTGTATAGGGTTTTTGACGGTTCTCCCCCGCTAATAAATCAACCTCTTCTACCAGAAGCTCTATGCCTTTTTCCGCAATAAACATGCGAACCATACGTGGGTTGGGGCCAAAAGAATCAATCAGTTTCATGCAAACCTCTTATTAATAGCGTGGTTGATGGAGTCAATGGCTGTGGATACTAGCACCGATCGTTTAACCAGGGTAGAAGGGGGTCGCTGGAAAGACTGAAAAGGCCGGTAAGAGCCTAACAGCTCCTGGTGGCACCTCCTTTATTAGCAGACAAAACGCCACATTAACTCGATAACGCCAATAGTCAGGTTAATAGATCAATCGAAGCTCATAGACTTCACAAAAAGCATAAACATGAAACCGTTCATAAATCCTCGGTTCTGACTTCGTCAATTCTAGTGAGTAAAACCTGACTAGAATTGACAATGCATTTTTTCCTCATAGGATTTTTTTCTTATTTAGATTTCTTTTTCTTTGTTGATGATTTTTTTGCCCTTTTGATGGCAGCTTTTTTTGCCGCCTGCTTTTTGGCAGCTTTTTTTGATTGTGCTTTTTTTAGCAGGACTTCAACTTCCTTGAGATAGTCGCCAGCTTTCTCAGCAGATTTTTTTGCTTTCTCTGCACGTTTTGCGGCTTTGTCGGCCTGCTGTATTGCATTATCGAGACGTTCTTTTGATTTCGTCATTAAACTTTCAAGACTTTTTAACTTCTTGTTAGACTTCATTAAGATCTCCTTTGAAGCATTAGCAGGTATTTAAATAGAGGATTCTTCGTGTTCGTGAATATGCATCACTGGGCCAGCAATCAAGGGATCCGCGTCACCAACTACGCTGGCATCTTTGTTGGTATAGTCCAGTGATGACAAGAAATGGCGCATGCAGTTTACTCGCCCACGTTTTTTATCGTCGGAGCGAATGACTGTCCAGGGAGCATCCTTGGTGTCAGTGTGGAAAAACATGATCTGTTTTGCTTTGGAGTAATCGTCCCAGTGCTCGAGGGATGCCATATCCACTGGGCTAAGTTTCCACTGTTTTAACTGATCTTTCTGGCGTGATTTAAAGCGTCTGAACTGCTCTTCTCTGTTCACTGAGAACCAGTATTTAAAGAGAATTATCCCACTATTGACCAACATCCGCTCAAGCTCTGGTGCTTGACGTAAAAATTCCAGGTGTTCGTGGTCGGTACAAAACCCCATCACTTTATCGACGCCAGCGCGGTTATACCAGGAACGGTCAAACAGAACGATCTCGCCTTTACTTGGGAGGTGCTGGATATAGCGCTGAAAGTACCACTGATTACGTTCTCGGGCGGTGGGTTTCTCTAAAGCAACGACTCTGGCGCCCCGTGGGTTGAGGTGTTCCATAAAGCGTTTAATTGTGCCACCTTTTCCTGCTGCATCTCGACCTTCAAAGATAATCACAATACGCTGTTTGGTCTCTTTCACCCAATTCTGCAACTTGAGCAGTTCTATCTGTAATTCATGCTTCTGCTGCTCGTAGTCGAGCAGGGCTATTTTCTCATCGTACGGATACGAACTATCCGCATTCCATTTAATTGAGCCATTTTTAGCATTGAGATCAAATATTATTTGTTTCTCTCCCTTTTGGACCTGGCCGCGTTTTTTCACCTGTAACGTAGTCATTGATTCTAAAGTACCCACATTTCCCATTTTCTAATAATGAAACACCCTTCCATACATGCCTTCGAAAGGCAGTAAGAACGGTGGTAACGAAAACCTTTTAGCTGGCTAGAAGCCAGCTGTTAAATATATCAATATATATCGATGTATGCGAGCACCTGGAGCGTTCTATCAAGCGGCACTTGATATAGATCATAGGAGGGGTGAGGAAATACGCTAACGGAAATCCCTCGATTTAATATTGAGATCCTTCAATGCTTGACTGTAATCTATTAATTCCCCGGCAATCACGTGGATGACTTCGTTTTTACGTTCCATGATTCCCTTCACTAGCAATAACTTACTGCCGAGAAGTGCTTGACGAAATCGGGTTTGTAGATCTTTCCAGATAATGACATTGGTGTTGCCAGTTTCATCTTCCAGGGTAAGAAACACCACACCCGAAGCAGAACCGGGTCGCTGGCGGCCTGTTACCAGGCCAGCAATACGTACAAAACGCCCGTTATTCAGGTGCCGCAAATCAGTATGCCGTTTACAGCTGCGAAATAGGGAATGATCTCTCAACAAGGCCATGGGATGTTGGCCAAGGGTCAAGCCGATGCTTTGATAATCGGTGATCATATCCTCTGCTGCGGTGGGGACGGGTAGGGCGTGAGGGCTTGTGTTAGAACATCCTGTTATCGATGCTTTTTTTTGATCAATGAGTGGTCGGTGTTCTTCTATACCTAAAATATCCCAGTGGGCGCGATAACGGTGTGGACTAAAGTACTTCAGAGCATTGGCATTAGCCAATGCTGCGATGTCTTTTTGCTTAAGTTTTGCTCGATATACAAGATCGGAAAGGTCGGCAAATGCCCGCTGTTTTCGGCTATTAACAATGCGCTGAGCAGCGCCGTGGCTGAGCTCTTTAACCAGACGCATTCCAAGCACAATGGTAGGTTGTTGGCTTTTCTGCCGATTATTATTGATGTGAAGAAAATGGTCCCAGTCGCTTTCATTCACATTGATGGCCTTTACCTCAATGCCATGGCGGCGGGCATCCTGCATCAGTTGTGAGGGAGAATAAAAGCCCATAGGCTGACTGTTCATAATGGCACAATAAAATGCGGCGGGGTGGTGGCATTTCAGCCAGGCAGACACATAAACCAGTAGCGCAAAACTAGCGGAATGGGATTCGGGAAAGCCATAGCTACCAAAACCTTTAATTTGTTCAAATAAACGTCGGGCAAAATCTTCGCTATAGCCCCGGGCTAACATGCCATCAATTAGTTTGTGTTCAAATTGTAGAAGATTGCCATTTTTACCCCATGAAGCCATGGCTCGCCGCAGTTGGTCGGCTTCGCCGCCGCTAAAACCTGCAGCAATCATGGCCAGTTGAATAACTTGTTCCTGAAAGATAGGCACACCCAAAGTCCGTTCCAGTACGGACTGGATATCTTTGCTGGGATAAGTCACAGATTCGCTACCTTCCCGACGGCGCAAATAAGGATGCACCATATCGCCTTGTATAGGGCCAGGACGGACAATAGCCACTTCAATCACCAGGTCGTAAAAGCAGCGAGGCCGAAGGCGCGGCAACATGGACATCTGTGCGCGGGACTCCACCTGAAACACACCCAGGCTATCGCCCCGGCAGAGCATGTCGTAGGTTGCTGGATCAGCTTCGGGTATGGACTGCAAGCTGGAAACGCTTTTATCGTATTGTTGAATATTGGCCAAACATTTGCGGATAGCGCTCAGCATACCCAGCGCGAGAACATCCACTTTTAATAAGCCCAGGGCCTCAATGTCGTCTTTATCCCACTGAATCACAGTACGCTCGGCCATGCTGGCATTTTCTATAGGAACCATCTGACTTAATGGCCCGGCGCTAATCACAAAACCACCCACGTGTTGGGATAGATGCCGAGGGAAGCCCAGTATCTCATTGGTCAGTTGTATAAAGTATTTAGCCAGGCGTTCACTGTCGGCGATCTTGTGTTTGCGAAAACGTTGTTGTAATTCATTAGTACGGTCCCACCAGGCCAGGGATTTTGCCAACTGCTCGATAAACAGGGAGTCGAAGCCCAGGGCTTTGCCAACATCGCGCACCGCGCTACGGGCTCGATAGGTGACCAGGGTAGCGGCCAGTGCGGCGCGTTCGCGGGTGTATTTTTTATAGATGTATTGAATCACCTCTTCTCGCCGTTCATGCTCGAAATCCACATCGATATCCGGTGGTTCACTCCGTTCTTTGGTAAGAAAACGCTCAAAGAGCAGGGATATACGAGTAGGAGATACTTCGGTAATAAACAGGCAGTAGCAGACTACGGAATTAGCGGCGGAACCACGACCCTGGCAAAGGATATGACGGCTGCGAGCAAACTGAACGATGTCATAGACGGTAAGAAAATAGTATTCGTAGTGCAATTCTTTAATAAGAGAAAGCTCTTTATTAATAGTAGCCTGTACATCGTCGGATATACCCTTAGGCCAACGCTGGGCAGCACCTTTGTTAACTAGCTTTAGTAAATAGTCTTCAGACGTAAAGCCTTCTGGCACAACTTCCCGTGGATACTCATAACGCAATTCATCCAGGGAAAAATGGCAGCGTGCGGCAACAAGCAGGGTTTCTTCCAGCAAGGGGCTGGGATAAAGCGCGTGCAGTTTCTTCAAGGGGCGTAAGTAGTGTTCACTGTTGGCATGGGTTTGTTTGCCTAATTGCTGAACGCAGGTGTTAAGGCGAATGGCTGTGAGGGTATCTTGCAGGGGTTTGCGTTCTGGAATATGCATATGCACATCGCCGCAGGCTAGCATTGATATATTCAGTGTTTTTGCGAGCTGATAATTTTGTAGGTAATGATCTGTTTCCTGTCCACCGAGGCAGTGCGTAATTCCGAGCCACAGGCGCTTAGCAAATAATTGGACCAGCGATGTACCCTGCTGTTGTGGGTTTAGGTGTTGGTGCTGGTCTTGGGCTTTAGCAGAAAACCCTGGAGATTCACCAGATAAATATTGATGCGGATGTATAGAAGGAAACCAAATGGCTAAGCAATTCTTAATGTGCAAGTCGACATCGCTTAACTTAACACGGTATTCACCTTTCGGGCTGCGTCTTCGGGCCAGGGTAATCAGGCTGGACAATTCACCATAAGCCTGACGATTGCTTGCTAACAACACCAGCTTGATTCCTTCTTGCAGCTTAAACTCGCTACCAATAATGAGTTTAATGCCATGGGCCTTCGCCGCAATATGAGCCTTTACCACACCTGAGAGACTACATTCGTCGGTGATGGCAATGGCCTGATAACCCAGTTTTGCCGCTTGAGTGATCAGTTCTTCCGGATGAGAAGCGCCACGTAAAAAACTGTAATTACTGATGCAGTGAAGCTCGGCATATCCGATTTGGCTTTGTGTTGAGACAGGTATTTCAGGCTGTGCTCTGTGCATCAGCCAAAGATTCCATGTATAAACCACTCGTGAGTATGGCGGTCGCGATAAATCCAGTAGAGCGTGTTGTTCTGATGGCGGGCAAGGTAATAATCTCGGCTTATCGCTGTCTGCCACCAATCATTTTCGATACGCTCTGGCCCTCGTAGTACAGTAAGATAACCTTGCCAGTAGAGTGATTGCTGTCGGTTTTGGATGGGGGAGGGCTGCGATAATAGCCAGCCTGGACGTAATGCGGTGGATGATGCTTCGAATCCAGGTTTGAATTCAGGTTTCAATCCTGCCTTATCGTCCACCAAAACCTTTTTTTTAAATAAAACACTACTCTGAGAGGCCTGCTCGGGAATATGCTGATCGCGACAGACAAGCTGATAGAGCCTATCGTTACCGAGACGGGCAGATAAAGTGTCCGCCAGAGTCTGAATATGGCCATCCAGTTTTTGATCCGCCTGTTGATCCAGGCAATGAATATCCACAGGTAGCAAGTCGCTATGAAGGTATTCTGCAGAGTGTAAGCGCTGAGCGACCAGACGAATGCCTGTTATGGGAGCACGTAATTGCAGCGCTTCCACTTTTATCCGGGTTAAATGTAAAAAATGATTCACATCCCACTGGGCCTGGATAAGGTGAAGCTCAATGGAAGTGATATCCTGACTTTTATCACTACTAATATTGTTGGAGATATCGCTGTCCAAAACATAGTTACGGTATTGATACAGCGACCAGGTAAACCCGCGACAGTACATTTGCTTACCACGAAGGTAACTGCTCAAACTCTGTAACATGCCTTGCATGAGCAGTAATAAGTGGTCTGTATTGATAAGTGCATCATCCAGTTCAAGATAATGATCAAAAGTCTCGGGCAGAGTAATGTAACGTTGCGGGTCGGAAAGTCGCCCATTCACTTGCTGTAAATAAATAACAAAGTTTTTGCCATAGCGTTTACCAAGAGCCGTCATGGGTAAGCGATATACTTTATCCAATGTGTTTAAGCCGCTGCGGGTTAATTTTTTAATCACGGCTTCCGGGCAATGGAGATGAGTGATGGCTGTTGAATTTAGCAGTTGATTAAAGGTTTCCCTTTGGCAAATTCTCCCATTGTTATTATCGATACAGGTGATTCCAGCAATCTGAGCTATGCCGTTTTGTTTGCCATGGCCAACCATAAGGTGGGCTGCTTTGGGGGTATCGGCTAGACCAAGGGTATAGCTCAGCTTATGCAAAGCTATTTCCTCCTGGATATACCCAAGTAGTGTGTGGAGTCCGCTGAATAACTTTAATGAGCCACGAATTTCGAGCAATAGAGTATTTTCGTTAAGCAAAGTAATTGCCGGGGTAAACTGATAACAAGCCTGAGCCAGATTGAGCAGAGCGTGGCGTTCGCGAATGGTATCCCGTGGAGATACCTGTAAGTCTGGATAGAGAGCTCGGGCTGTGGCAATTGCCATATCAGAGTGAATGCCTGCATCAGTAGCAGAGTGGCTGCAGCAGTAAACACGGTGTTGTTCGGCAATAGCTATGGCAAGAAGATCAATACCAGAGTTGTGTTCGTAGTCCTCGGGATATAAAACCTCCAGAGGCAGCTTGGGACAGTGAATACAGAGCCAGAGCACGGAAAGTTCTCACTGTACCGTTCGCGAGGGTGCTATGACATCGGATTCTGAAACAGATGGTTCCGGTATGTCTGAACGATGAGACATATGAACGGGTACATCGACAGGCATATCAACAGACGGATCAATCGTTGTGTAAATCGGCACATATACCGGTAAGGCTGTCATCGTGGATGTGGGTTTAACTAACATTGCTGGACGTGACAATTCCACGGTTTGGCCTGTCCAGCCACCTGCTTGTTTAAGGATAGTGAGCCGATAATGATGAATATCGAGGGTCAGGATGATTCGCAAAGCGGCGAAAGAATGCTGTCGAGCAAGCTTTGGGGGGCGTAACAGTACGGCAAGGCCGGATTCTGCACGGGCCGCTAGGTGCAATTTCCGAACTTGATGCAGGTTCAGCCTTTTGTTGTGCTCCCATGCGAGTAGTACACCACAGGTAGAGGAGCGTAGTATTTGTTCGCAGGCCCAGACATACTCATTGCTGCATCGTGTGCGGACGATGATCAGACGATTAAGCTTGATGCCCAGCTGTTCAAGTGCCGGGGCATAAGGTTCGTGGGGTGGGTCGACTAAAAATAACCAGCGATTATTTTGACTGAGTTTGTGCAGCACCGGTGCCAATAAACTCAATTCCCCCAGGCCGGGATGCTCACACAATAGTTCCATCAGAGCATAAGTGGGCCAGCCGCCATAATGGAGCTGGCTGTCTAGCAAAGAATAACCACTAGAGATACCCTGCGATGTGGGAAGGCTTCCAGTGATACCCGGCTTCCCAGCCCACCAGACATCCGGACGTTTGAGAATGGCATCAAGTTTTTGAGTCCGGGTTTGGTTTTGTGTCTGGTTATGTTTTAGGGTCATTTCCGTGATACAAGCTTGTGGCACAGCATAATACTGTATATTTATACAGTATTACAGGTGTTTCCTGATGATTTCTCCGCACTCGATGCGTGCGCGAGGCCAAATGAACCAAAAAAGCTATTGAACCCTTAAATTCTCTATTTATAATAATAAGTTATGTTACAATATTAATTCAGGTTAGAGATTGTTTAGTGCGGACGTCATTGAATTAATTGGGTCTGTAAAAGCCTTGTCACTACCGAGTCTAAATTTTCGGCGGGTAGTTAGCATTCAGGGGAGGGCGGTGCGTTGGTTTGTACATAAATGAGACAGACGCCACAAAAGCAATTAGTGCTCAATCCTGTTTTATCGTAATGATGAATGTCAGCGTTTCAGCAAACATAGCCGAGCATATAATACTTAAGCATCCTGCCGTAATTGATATTATTAGCGAGTAAAAAACACCTGGTATGACAAACATAAAACGCTCTTTTTTTTCTGTCATCGTAGCCTTTGTTATGGCTCTAACCTTAACCACAAATCAGGCCCAGGCCGCTGATACAGCGACCATTGAGGAAGGTGCCAGGATTTATGCGCAAGCCTGCGCTGTTTGTCATCAGGCCGATGCCATTGGCAAGCCGGGTTTTGCCCCTTCGCTGGCTAACCCCGAATTTCTCAGTATTGCTTCCGACCGATTTATAAACGAAACGATGCTCGGTGGGAGACCTGGTACCGGCATGCCCTCTTTTGCTTTTCTCGGATCAGATAAAACGGAAACCATACTGGCCTATTTGCGCTCTTTCGCTACATTACCCGATCGCTCAAAGGCTATTGATGCAGAGCCTGCATCTCAGGGCGACGCAGGCAAGGGTAAAGAACTTTTTGACGGCATCTGCTCCACTTGTCACGGTCGCAAAGGCGATGGTTATTTGGCCGGAGGTACGGGCACGGCTATTGGGAAGTCGGGC
>JAUUYV010000183.1 GCA_030590275.1 Porticoccaceae bacterium | reverse complement strand
GCAGGACTGACATGCAGGATACCCGCCCTCTATTATTGGACACCTCATTTCCGGCGATAAAGCGTGGTGAGCTGAACACTTTGCAGGTGACTCTGGGCTATCTTTGTAACCTGAGTTGCACTCATTGCCATGTTAACGCGGGCCCCACTCGTACTGAATTGATGGATGCCGCTACGGTAGATCTGGTGATCGAGGTGCTTGCTGCACGTTCGGTGGCGACCCTCGATTTAACCGGCGGTGCACCGGAGATGAATCCCCATTTCTGTCGTATGGTTGAAGCTGCACGGAGCCTGAATGTAGAGGTGATCGACCGCTGCAATTTGACTGTATTGTTAGAGCCAGGTTTCGAGGACTTACCCGGTTTCCTCGCTGAGCAGGGTGTGGTGATTAGTGCATCCTTGCCCTGTTACTCTGAGCAAAACGTGTCAGAACAACGCGGTAAGGGCGTATTCGAGCAGAGTATCGCGGCCTTACAGGCGCTTAACGAGCTGGGTTACGGTCGGGAGGGAAGTGGTTTAACTCTGAATCTGGTTTACAACCCCAATGGTGCTTTTCTGCCCCCTGATCAAAGCGTATTGAAGAGAGAGTACCAGCAAAATTTAGGCAGGGAATACGGCATCGTGTTTAACGAGCTATTCACCATCACTAATATGCCCATTAGTCGTTTTGGTGCAGTATTGTTAGCTAAAGGTGAGTATGAATCTTATATGAACCTGCTCAAGGAAAACTTTAACGCGGCTAATCTAGAGAGCGTGATGTGCCGCAATTTGCTTAGTGTTGACTGGCAGGGCTACCTCTACGATTGCGATTTTAATCAGATGCTGGAATTCCCCTTGTTGCCCAGTGCGATCCGCATGCCAGAGTTCATCACATCTGATCGTCGCAGCCACCATTTGCGCGAATTACTGGAGCATAATTTGAGCGCTAGCGATATTGTCATTGGCGACCATTGCTTCGGCTGCACGGCGGGCGCTGGTAGTAGTTGTGGCGGTGCGCTGGAAGCTTGAATGCTGACGTGAGGTCTGACGCTTCCATTATCATTCCAGTGCTTAACGAAGCGCTTACTTTGGCGAGTCAACTCCAGCTATTACAGTCTCTACGTCGCCAAAGCTATCGTAGCCAGGGCTGTGCTCTAAACGTCGAGATTATTGTTGTGGATGGCGGCAGTCAGGATGCCACTGTGGCTATTGCAGAGCCGCTGGTCGATCAGGTGGTCGTGTCCCCGAGGGGCAGGGCTCAGCAAATGAATGCTGGCGCGGCACGCAGTTGTGGTCAATATCTGGTCTTCCTTCACGCGGACACAGCCCTTCCCAGGGATGTTTGCGACCGGATAGCAAGCTGGTCGTCAGGGCGCTCGCCGGTTTGGGGGTTTTTTCCAGTTCGTTTGAGTGGCCGGGCTCCCATATTTCGTTTCATTGAAATTATGATGAACTGGCGCTCTCGCCTCACCGGTATCGGAACCGGAGATCAGTGTCTATTTGTGCACCGAGAGCTATTTGACGCTATTGGTGGCTTTGCGGACATTCCATTGATGGAAGATATAGAAATCTGTAAACGGTTGAAGCGGATATCGAAACCCTGTTGCGAAAATATCCCGGTTGAGACATCCAGCCGAAAGTGGGAGAGAGAGGGCGTATTTAAAACTATGACGATGATGTGGCGTCTACGTCTGGCTTATTTTTTAGGTGTGGCTCCGGAGAAGCTGGTGCATAAATACTATCGCCCATGACTTATCGCTACCCAAAAGCGCTCATTATCCAGTTTGCTAAAGCGCCCATCGTTGGCGAAGTTAAAACCCGGATGCGGCCGCATTTGAATCCTGAGCAATGCACTGAATTACACCGACGCCTGGCTAGCCACACATTTCACACCTTAACTTCCTCTCAGCTAGCCCCGGTAGAGCTGTGGGTGGCCGGTGATGATCGGGAAGCGTTTTTTGAACGCTTGTGTGGTGGTGGAGGTTCCGGTGACTTGCTTCCGGCTGCCATATTAGCGCAGCAAGGATCCGATCTTGGTTCCCGTATGTTTGCCGCTTTCGAGCACGCATTGCCTCGCTCTCACCCCGTCATTCTGGTGGGTAGTGACTGCCCGTTTTTTAGCAAAGATTACCTGGTCAGCACTATTGAGTTATTACTTGAGGGGCGGGACGCCGTGCTGGGGCCCGCTGAGGATGGTGGTTATGTGATGATTGGTTTGAATCGGGTCAGTCCTCTGCTGTTTCGGGATGTCGACTGGGGCTCGGCCAGGGTGCTGACGCAAACCCGTAAACGACTACGTCAGTTAGCCTGGAGCTGGCGGGAAATGCCGCCTTTAGCTGATATCGATGAGCCAGCAGACCTCACTAAGATCGAGGAGTTGGGTATTTTATGAACTAGGTCTCATAATCTATTGATTTAGATGTAATTATACACTTGACGCTTCTTCGCTTAAGCCGTAATTTTGGCACTGGGTAACACGGTGTTATCCATAAATTTGGTTAATTCTTGTTTGTTTCACGAATTATCGAGGTTGAGGAGATTTCGGTATGGATACAATAGAGTTAGAGATCGAGAACATAGAGCAAAGCGATGACTTATTTCAGAGCGCTCAGGAACGTCGTCGGGTGGTTGTCAGTGGTGAGGCTCGTCGTCGCCTGGAAGACAGGCTTGAACAGCGACGTCTGGAAAAGGCTATACAGGAATACGACTTCGATCTCGATTGAGACCGGTGGGTAAAAATCGAGTCGACCGAGGTTCTGACCCTTAAGGGATAAAAATCAGGCACGATTCTGATGGCCCTAAGACCGCGAGTTGTGGTTCATGGCCGGGTTAAACGTCGATAATTCCGAGATTACTTCGCGAAGACCGCTCAGTTTTTGGTAAATCAGCATATAATTCATATTAATATTTGGCTGGTTTATCAGAGAGAGGTTATTGCCCCCCCCACTATCCTGTCTAGCGGAGCAATCCGCATTTACTCAAGTTAGCTCGGAGCCACTATTAGCGTTCTCCGAGATTGCTTTTGAGCGCGATGATGTCCCCCTGTTTAGTGGTCTGAGCGATCAGGTTGCGGCGGGCGATATACTGCAAATCGCTGGAGGCAACGGTAGCGGAAAAACCACCTTGTTGCGGATATTGGCGACTGCTCTGACAGCCACCTCGGGAGATCTGTTGTGGCGTGGGAAACCGGTTGCTCGGCATCGCTCAGAGTATTTGTCGGAACTGGTGTTTCTTGGGCATTCGCCCGGTATAAAGCTTGCGTTGACTCCTCGCGAAAACCTTCTTTCCTTAGCAAAAATTTATCCAGTTTGGGATCATGATATAAGTTCGGTTCTCGCCAGAGTAGGCTTGGGTGGTTGTGAAGATATGGCGTGCCACAGTCTGTCTGCTGGGCAGCAGCGGCGGGTGATGCTGGCACGTCTATCGATGGCAGCGGCTCCATTGTGGATATTAGATGAACCCCTGACGGCCATTGATCAGGAGGGTGTTTTACTTGTTGAGCATTTGTTGCTTGAGCATGCGGATCGGGGCGGGGCAGTGATTCTGAGTAGTCATCAGGCATTGACCATCACTGGGTTACGAGTACTTGAACTGGCAGACTCTGTCCATGTTTAGGTCCAGGTCTCCCGCATCGGGTGCAGACACTGCGTTCCCGGCTACCGAGGAGGGCAGGGCCACGATGCCTTCATCGTGGCAGGGTTTTAGCGGTATCGTGCAGCGAGATTTAACGCTTGCCTTTCGACATCGCGGTGAGGCAGCCAACCCCCTCATATTTTTTGTCATGGTGACAGCGCTTATTCCTTTGGCCCTTGGGCCCCATAAAACTACGCTTGCACTACTGGCCCCTGGGATGATTTGGGTGATGGCTTTGTTGAGTACGCTATTGTCCACCGACAACCTGTTTCAAAGCGATTATGCCGATGGCTCTCTGGAACAGTTGGTGATTTCTCCGCAGCCGCTATGGCTTCTGGTATTGGCCAAAGTATTTGCCCACTGGTTAGTGACGGGTTTGCCCATTACACTGGCTGCGCCGATACTGGGGGTAATGCTTGCTTTACCTGAATCAGGTTATGCCCCGTTGATTCTGGGTTTGGCCCTGGGTACCGCCGCATTTAGTCTTTTTGGGGCGATTGGGGCCGCGCTTACAGTAGCCTTGCGCAAGGGTGGAGTGCTGCTTTCTCTTATTGTGTTGCCGTTTTATTTCCCGGTGCTTATTTTCGGTACCAGCGCGATACAGCGGGTGATTGAGGGTGGTAGTGCCGATGCGCCTCTGGCCCTGTTGGGGGCGATCCTGGCCTTTGCCCTGTTGTTGTCGCCTTTCGCCACGGCGGCGAGTTTACGGGCGGGGGTTAATGTCTAAAAAGTACCTAAGGTTTAAAAAGAGAGCGACGATGAGTCTAAGGCAGTTTCTTAATTTAATGCTTAAGGTATAAGGTCATGTGGCGCTGGTTTCACAGGTTGGGTTCTCCCCTCTGGTTTTATCAACACAGTTCTCGCTGGCTGCCATGGTTGGCCCTAGCCACTTTAGTGCTGTTTGGAAGCGGTTTGGTCTGGGGGCTGGGCTTTGCTCCCGAGGATGCTCGTCAGGGCAATAGTTTCCGAATCATTTACATCCACGTGCCGGTTTCTTTATTGGCGCTGGCGGGATATTACGTAATGGCAGCAGCGGGAGCGATTAACCTGATATGGCGCATGAAGTTGGCGGATATGGTCATGACGGCCGCAGCCCCATTGGGGGCAGGTCTAACCTTTCTAGCGTTGTTTACCGGCGCGGTGTGGGGTAAGCCTACCTGGGGAACTTACTGGGTTTGGGATGCTCGGATTACCTCTATGCTGGTTTTACTGTTTTTATACCTGGGTGTCATGGCTTTGCGCGCTTCGTTTCCAGGGCGCGATACGGCGGGTAAGGTTTGCGCAATTCTTGCGCTGGTGGGTACAGTTAATATTCCGATCATCTATAAGTCGGTGGACTGGTGGTTCACTCTGCATCAACCGGCAACGATTAAATTAACGGG
>JAUUYV010000036.1 GCA_030590275.1 Porticoccaceae bacterium | reverse complement strand
GTTCACCGAGTCTTCGTCTCGCTATAAACATCGCGGCCATCTCGTTTATCGCTTTTTGTTTTTGGGAGCGGACGGTAAAATACCCTATCGTTGACTATTCAATGTTGAAAATCCCAAGCTTCGTGGTGTGCTCACTGATGGCGATGATTTTTTACATCAGCTATTACACAACCACTGTTTTGTACCCCATATGGATGCAGCAGGTACTCGGTTACACCGCAACATGGGCGGGCCTGGCAATGGCAGGCACTAGCCTTTTACCTCTGGCCGGCATGGTTGTGATAGGGAAAAACCTGTCAAGGCTTAATCTGCGCTATTTAATTATTATCGGCAGCGCCATTATTGCCTATGGGATCTATCTGCAAGCTCTGAGCAATACCGATACTACTTTTTATTTTATCTTTATGGCACGGGTTATCATGGGAGTCGGCTTTGCGCTTATGTTCCCTCCCATCATGGCGCTTTCACTCACTGGTGTAGCACCAGAAAAAATCCCGTCAGCTGCCGCTTTTTTCAACTTTTTCCGCATGTTTGCATCAAGCCTTGGTATCGCCATCGGCGTTACCATCTGGCAGTACCGCACAACCTTTCATCGCCAACGCCTGGTCGAAGAATTATCACCACTCGAAGCCGGCAAAGAAGTTGCTTTCCAGCCCCTTATTAACCTGGTGGGTTCCGCACAGGAAACTATGTGGATGGTGCTTGAACGTTTGGCCAGTCTGCAGGCGTCGACGCTTGGTCTTAGCGATACCTTTCTTTTTTGTGCCCTTTTATACATTCCCGTTGTATTAATGACGCCGTTTATCCCCGCGCGTATGCCCCAACCAGGCTCCAAATAAAACCACAGGAGAACCACTGTGATCGATCTATCAAATAATACCGTGCGGCAAGTGGGCCTACTTTACCGTTATATGATGCGGGCTATAGACCATGAATTGTCTGCTATGGATATTGGCTCTGGACGATTTTCATACATTTTTATGTTGTACATAAAAGAAGGCATCACCCAACAGGAAATGGCCTACCGGCTGCAGGCCGACAAAGCGGCTGTCGCGCGCACGCTCGCTCAAATGGAAGAACAGGGCTACGTGACTCGAAGTCAGGATGAAAGGGACCGCCGTATTACCCGCGTTCATCTCACTGAAAAATCGAAGCTGTTACGCCCGCAGCTAGAAAAAGCTGTTGAAGAAGTTATCCGTCACATGCAAGCTGGATTCAGCGAAGAGAACACCCCAATTATTACTGAGGGAATTTCTTCGATGTTAGCGTCATTAGATGATCATTATCATGTGTCAAACAAAAATGGGGCACGCCGACCAGCACCAGAAAAGAACAAGACGGGCCCCAAATAACTCATACGCGAAAACAAAATTAACTCAACCTCCATTTTTACTTGCCGTTATTCCACGTTCATCCCCATTAGTGGCGTTAAGACTAATGCGAGCTGCCTATACGTTGCCGCAGTGTTTGAGCAGATAGCGATCCAGTTTATTGGCAAAATCGCGCTTTTCCGCCTCAGAAATGGGTGGTGGTCCACCGGTATTTATTCCGCTGGCCCGCATCGTATCCATAAAGTCTCTCATCCCCAATCGTGCCTTGATGTTTTCTTTCGTGTACAACTCTCCGCGGGGGTTAAGCGCCCGCCCACCTTTTTCAACAACCTCAAACGCCAGTGGAATATCACTGGTAATTACTAAATCGTCGGTCTGAACCCGCTTTACAATTTCGTTGTCGGCCACGTCAAAACCGGGGGGCACACAGATTGACCTGATATTACGACTGGGCGGAGTTGCCAGAGATTGATTCGCCACCAAAATTAAAGCGATTCCGGTCCGCTCCGCGGCCCGAAACAGGATTTTTTTAATCACTACCGGGCAGGCATCGGCATCAACCCATATCGACATACTCTTAACTCTCACCCACTAAAATCATAAACTGTGGCCTCATTAAAAAGTCGTCTATTGCGCAAGAGGGCCACCTTCTATGGGACTTACAGGTTCATCTTCTTCCTTCCGTTCCTTAATCTCCTGGGCCTGACGTTCGCTTTCGAGCTGTTCTATCACTGCTATTGGCAACAGGGCCACCAGTGTCCAGTTGGGGCCAGGTTCTGGTTCTCCCTGATCGGTAAAAGGTCGCAGGCGACCCTCGGGGTCGATACCGAACAAGAACATCACACCGTTACCATAATGCTCCCGATAATCCTCCAGGGTGAAACTATCGGTTAAGCCAGTAGCTTTAATCTCTGCTCCCTGCCCCAGCAAACTGGCAAGTTTTTGTATCGTCACCTCGCTCCCAAATAAATGCGGTACCTGATAAGTTTCGGCCATACCTTTCTTTTCTGAGCGGCCTTTCTTTACTGAGCCATCATTCTTTTCGGGACTGTCTTTCTCCTCAGCCGTACGTAAACTGAACACCCGCTGTCTACCAAACTCCGATCGATACTTAATACAGGCCAGCGTGTTTAGGGCGGGACGCCGAGACAGGGCTAACAAACGACCAATGCCCATCAAATCGAGATGGCGATCGGCGTGAGCTGACACGAGATTTCCAAAATAGGTTTCCAGCCCCTCCATACGTGCCGCCTGAACCTCAGACCAGCTTGCGGAGGCCACCTTGACCCTAAAACCCTGGGCTAGCAGTGCCTTGCCTATAGCTAAGGCTACATTATTACCTGCCAAAATAAGCACACCTTTCGGCTCTTCCTCCGCTAAACCCAGTAAGCGCGCCATCGGCGACGCACTGATGCTTTGCAATACCACGGTCACCAGAATAACCAGGAAAGTGAGACTAGCAAGCGCCTCGGCGCCTTCGACACCCAATTCACCTAACTTGATAGCAAACAGAGCAGATACTGCCGCTGCCACAATACCCCGGGGAGCAATCCAGCTAACCAGCGCTTTTTCTTGCCAGTTTAAGGTTGACCCTATCGCCGAGACCCATACCACGATAGGCCTTGCCAGGAAAATCACCAACAACACACCGATAGCGCCCATACCGAGGCCAAAAATCTGCTCCAGCTTCAAACGTGCTGCCAGCAATATAAATAACAGGGAAACAATTAACACCGATAGGCTTTCTTTAAAACTTAGAATATCGGAAATATCAATATTTCGAGAATTCGCTAACCAGACGCCCATAACCGTCACCGCCAACAAACCGGACTCATGTGCCAGGTGGTTACTGAGCGCAAACACTCCGACTACAGCTGCCAGAGTAACAACACTATGCAAATATTCCGGCATCAAATGCCGTCTCAGTGCATAGGCAATCAGCAGAGCCCCTGCCGCACCGCAGCCAAGGCCCGCCGCTATTTCGATGACAAACAATCTAAACGAACCACCCTGGACATCTGAAATAATCGCCTCAAACACCAACACAGCAAGAATCGCTCCGATGGGGTCAATTAAGATGCCTTCCCAACGCAATACTTTACCCACCGATGGAACCGGTCTGACATTACGCAGTAGTGGCGCCACTACCGTAGGTCCTGTGACCACTACCATTGCCCCGAACAGGAGAGAAAGAGAAATAGAAAACTGGACGAAATACCAACAACCAGCGCTAATTAACAACCAGTTCAGCATTGCACCCCAGGTCACCAGGTTGGTTACGACTAATCCGTGCTCTCGAATGTCAGTAAACTTAAGTGTCAGCGCTCCCTCAAAAAGCACAATGGATACGCCCAACGACACCACCGGAAATAATAATTCACCAAATACTTCATCTGGATTGAGAAAACCAGTAAATGGGCCAGCAATAAGTCCGATTAGGAGTAGAAATAAAATCGACGGCAGTTTGAGCCACCAGGCGAACCATTGAGCAGCAATACCGAGCACCATAATGGCCGCAAGAATTAATCCCAGATTTTCGTGCACCAGCTACCACCTTTGTACGTACTTTAATTATCAGGTTTCGAACAAAACTCACTAAACGACGCCAGGGCCTGTTAACACGGAGTAGATCTAAGCGAGGCCAAATGAAAAATTCTATCTGGCCGAAGTTTAACCTGAAACGGTAAAGCGCGGTGATCGTACTCGACGAGGGCACTCGGTAAGCCTGGTTAACGAAGCAAATAGAACAGCTAAGAGGGCAGTAAATTAGGATGCCAAAAAGAACAGGGGAAACCACAAAAGAAGGAGCCGCTTAGACTGTATCTTGTACCGCTAAACAGCCGCCGGAGTACTAGAAACACCATCGCGAGGGGGCTTAGGCTTAAACCATTGCATACCAACAATAATCAATACAAAGGTCGACACATAAAACACAACTTGCATCCCCGCAGGCTGGGCTTCGTAACCCACCAGAGTACTGAGCATATCGCCAATAATGGAATCACTGCTGATCAGTGCGGAGGTATTCCATAAGTCATAGCCCAAAGCGGGAATAAAATCTCCCTGAATGAGATATTTCGCAGACTTTCCCGCCATCCCGGCCGCCAGTAGAACCAGTAAACCCGAAGACACCGCAAAAAAACGCCGACTGGGAATACGAGTTAATCCACTATATAAAACAAAACCAAGTACCACACCTAGCGCAAGACCCGTTAGTGAACCCATTAACATCATGCCAGCGGTAGAACCCGCTGCTGAAATACCATAAAGAAATAGCACAACTTCGGCGCCTTCTCGCAATACCGCGAGACCCACAATGAAAAGTAGTATGGTAGGAGGCTCGTTGCCCTCGCGCACAGACGTGCTCGCCTCCGTCGCGGAGCGGGCCAATTCAGCACCATGTTGAGCCATCCAGATCAGATGCCAGGCGAGCATCAGAACCACAGCCAGCAACACACTGGCATTAAATAACTCCTGCCCCATTCCCTCTGCAAAATCAGCCAGCACATCAGCAAAAAGCGCGACAATGACAGCCCCAACCAGACCCAGAGCAATACCGCCGCCCACCGCTGAAAAGCGCTTGTCCATGCCTCTCGTAGCGGCGCACACAATGCCGATAATCAGTGCCGCTTCCAGCACTTCGCGAAAAACAATAATTAAGGAACTAAGCATATGTAATTAAGGAACTAAGTTCATAGGAGGTTGGGGCTTAAACTTTGACTCCACAACTTATTCTGCGATGACAACACCCTGGGCAGTGTCTTCGTGAAATTCACCAAAAAATGGATAGCGGCCAGGCTTTAGTGGACCAATAATAATTTTGACTGTTTTATTACCCGCAATAATTTTTTCCCGATGCAGCTCGTGACTTTCGAACTCTTCCGGCGTGGGATCCTGATTGTTCACCATCAGCTTTACCTTTTTTCCCGCGGGAACCCGCACCTCTTTCGGCTCAAACTTATGATCTTTGATCACTAGATTAACCTCGGGCATTTCGGCGTAAACGCCTGTCGCCAGCGTACTCAAGCCCAGCATTATCACCATTAAGCTTAATAATATTCGCATCTTCTATACCTCATTGCGCAGTGCAAGCGCCTCCGGTAGCTTTGTAACACAGCCTTTCCAATATCGCAAATGATAGTCATTATCGTTACTGAATAAAAGCTTTATGTCACCTAATTGACATCTAAACACTTAAACCATTACCACACTATCCCCAACCATTTAACCATCCACTAAGCTAGAGCTCCACCTTAATTGCTCTGCGTACCGCTATTGCTTTCGCTACAGCGGTATCACTATCACTACCCCGAGCCAGACAAACGCCCATACGTCTACGTCCTTTGACCTCCGGCTTGCCGAAAAGTCGAATTTGGGTATCGGGTTCCTGCAAAGCCAGCTCTAGATTAGAGTAAACAGCGTGCTCGGAATCCCCTTCCACCAATAAAGCCGCTGAAGCAGACGGGCCATGCTGCTGAATATTAGGCACTGGCAAGCCGAGAATCGCGCGTACATGCAGGGCGAACTGGGATAAATCCTGAGATATAAGCGTCACCATGCCGGTATCGTGCGGCCGAGGCGATACTTCGCTAAAAATCACCTCATCGCCTTTTATAAATAACTCGACCCCAAAAACACCCCAGCCGCCCAGTGCGCTCGTCACTTGCGTAGCCATGGCCTCAGCCGCAGCCAAAGCGGTATCACTCATGGCCTGTGGCTGCCAGGATTCACGATAATCGCCATCTTCCTGACGATGACCGATCGGCGCACAAAAACTAACACCATCGCGGTGCTGTACGGTTAACAGGGTGATTTCGTAATCGAAATCCACAAAACCTTCGACAATCACCCGCCCCGCCCCGGCGCGACCACCCTCCTGGGCGTATTGCCAGGCAGAATCGACATCCGTGCTGGTTTTCACCAGACTCTGGCCCTTGCCGGACGAACTCATAATAGGTTTCACGACGCAAGGAAAGCCAATCTCGGCGACAGCAACTTCAAAAGCTTCCCGTGTATCGGCAAAACGATAAGGAGACGTCGTTAGTGACAACTCCTCTCCAGCAAGCCGACGAATCCCTTCCCGGTTCATTGTCAGCTGTGCTGCCCGCGCCGAGGGAACAACAGTAAAACCTTCGTTTTCCAGCTCTACCAGGGTATCAGTAGCGATAGCTTCAATTTCCGGCACGATGTAATCAGGTTTTTCCTCTTCGATGACTTTCCGCAAGGCATCTCCATCCAGCATGGAGAGCGTATAGCTGCGATCTGCAACCTGCATGGCAGGTGCATGCTGGTAACGATCTACCGCAATCACTTCAATACCTAGCCTCTGCAGCTCAATCACCACCTCCTTGCCTAGCTCTCCTGAACCACACAACAAAACCCTGGTGGCGGTGGTCGTGAAAGCAGTACCCAGCTTCGTCATGATGATTTTCCCTGCCAAAATTATCGGTCTATTATAGAAAGTCCCAGCGCTAAGCGATAGAAAAACCCAGAGCATCGGGTTTGTTGGTAAAATACACCGCTAATTTTTCCCCACTATCATCTTTATGCCGTCAAACAAACCGTCTGAGACCAAAGCCCCCGAATTACTATCCCCGGCAGGCACCTATAAAAGCATGCGCTACGCCTTCGCCTACGGAGCTGACGCCGTTTACGCTGGGCAACCTCGCTACAGTCTTCGGGTCCGTAATAACGAGTTCAATCATCTCGATATCATGGCCGAAGCGGTCGCCGAAGCTCATCAACAGGGAAAGCAATTTTACATCGCCAGTAATATTTCACCCCACAACAACAAAGTGCGCACCTACCTGCGAGACATGGCTCCGGTTATCGAGATGCAACCCGACGCCCTGATTATGTCCGACCCGGGTCTGATTATGCTGGTGCGAGAACGCTGGCCCGATATTCCGATTCACCTTTCCGTACAGGCCAACGCCGTTAATTACGCGACGGTGAAGTTCTGGTACCGACAGGGTGTTAGCCGAGTCATTTTATCCCGAGAGTTATCCCTGGATGAGATTGCCGAAATTCGCGAAGAATGCCCCGGCATGGAGTTGGAGGTGTTCGTCCATGGTGCACTCTGCATCGCCTACTCCGGACGTTGTCTGCTGTCCGGTTATATGAACCACCGCGACCCTAACCAGGGCGCCTGCACCAATGCCTGCCGC
Source organism: Porticoccaceae bacterium (assembly GCA_030590275.1). Next base: position 1,712 of record JAUUYV010000036.1, on the reverse strand, counting down.
TGGAAGTACCAGGCCCACGAAGCCACTCAAGATGAAACCGGAAATATCACACCGATAAGCCCACAGGTGCAATCATGGACGCCCGGAGATCCCTCCCCCGGCAATGACACCGGATTCAATGAACCACCGCTAATGCTCCTACAGGAAGCCAACCGACCCGATGAATTCATGCCCGCCTATGAAGATGAACACGGCACCTATATTATGAATTCCAAAGACCTGCGGGCGGTGCAACATGTGCCCACATTGATCGACATGGGTATTCATTCACTCAAAATTGAAGGTCGTACCAAGTCCCATTATTACGTGGCGCGTACCGCACAGAGCTATCGCCGCGCCATTGACGAAGCCGTTAACGGTAAGCCCTTTGATATGTCGCTGATGAGTGAATTAGATCACCTCGCCAACCGAGGTTACACCGAAGGGTTTTATCGTCGCCATGTGCCCGAGGCCTATCAGAACTACGGCAAAGGCGTCTCCAGCAATAGCCAACAACAATTCGTCGGTGAAATCATGGAAACTGATCGCAAAAAAGGCTGGCTGAGTATCGATGTAAAAAACCGCTTTGAAAGCGGTGATACTCTGGAACTCATCACTCCGGAAGGCAACCGTACCTTCCGTCTTGACCACCTGGAAAACTTTGATGGGCAAACCGTAGAAGCCGCTCCCGGCTCCGGCCATCACGTAAGGATACCGCTACCCGATGACTGGGATCCCACGTTCGGTGATAAGTTTGCTCTGCTAATGCGCCATTTACCTAATACCTGACTAAAACATAAACGACGATGTCAAGAATTCTACTACTCCTCGTTCTGGGCTTTGTTGTCTGGTATTGCTGGAACCAAAGCAAACAACTCAAAACTCTGCCACCGGAAAAACAGCGAGCTTTAGTATGGCGCGGTTTATTTATTGGTTTCTTTGGCATCACCATAGTATTAGTGGCTACCGGGCGTGCCCATTGGCTCAGTGCCGCCTTCGCGGCCTCGCTCCCCATCATAAAATCTCTATTCACTCTCGGTTTGCGGGCATTCCCACTGCTAAAATTCTGGGGAAATATGGGAGGCCCCGGCATCGGGCCAAAGATCCGAACCCAGTCTCTGGAGATCAAAATAAATATTACTAACGGGCGCATGAGTGGAACCGTACTAAGTGGCATTCATCAGGGCAAACAACTTGCGGATCTGGATCAGTCTCAATTGCAGGAATTATTAGCGAAATTCCGTAGCGATGATCGTGAATCCGCCATGCTGCTAAATGCCTATATGACACGGCGCTTTACTGGCTTTAACTCTTCAGGAGCAAGCGGCTCAGAACAGAGCACTGCCGCCAGCAGTAACATGAGTCGGGATGAAGCACTACAAATACTGGGTCTGGACAAAGGAGCCGGTCGAGACGACATCATCACCGCCCATAAACGCCTGATACAGAAACTACACCCCGACCGCGGCGGAAACGATTACCTTGCGGCCAAAGTGAACGCCGCTAAAGATCAATTACTCCACGGCAAATGATCAAATCCAATTTGCCACACTTAAACAATCCAGCAAGCCCAACGATAAGTCTCAAGCCAGGGGACTTTTTTCAATACAGCTTTATTTTTTCTGTACCACTTAGGATCGCCAATTTATAATGAGCCCCGTTAGTCCTAAGCCCACTCACTACTGCCCCGGTGGCACAGCTGGATAGCGCGGCCCCCTCCTAAGGGGCAGGTC
>JAUUYV010000236.1 GCA_030590275.1 Porticoccaceae bacterium | reverse complement strand
TTACCACTATATTATTATTGATTGCCCCCCCTCCTTAAACATGCTCACGCTTAATGCGCTGGTCGCGGCAGATAGCGTCATTATTCCAATGCAGTGTGAATACTATGCTCTGGAAGGCCTTAGTGCGCTGGTAAATACTATTTCTCAGGTGGCTAAAGTAGCGAACCCGAAACTTCGAGTCGAAGGTATACTGCGAACCATGTACGATCCTCGTAATAGTTTGACCGGTGAGGTATCCGATCAACTTCACCATTATTTCGGTAAACGTGTTTATCAAACGGTTATACCTCGTAACGTACGCCTGGCTGAGGCACCTAGTTATGGTAAACCCGCTCTTCTCCACGACCGTTACTCAAAGGGAGCGGTGGCCTATTTGGGTTTGGCTAACGAAATTATTCAGCGCGGTATAACGACAGATGATTTATCAGGCAGGAAGGTTGGTTAATGAGTGGTAAACGTAAAAGCCTGGGGCGGGGTCTGGATGCCCTGTTAGGTGCCTCCGAGTTGCGGGAGGTATTAGTAGATTCACCGAAGGTCTACGACGGAAATGTAGTGCCTTCACAGCCAATGCCAGGTGGAATGGGAGCGTTCGCTTATTTGCCCATAGAGTTTTTATCGAAAGGGCGATATCAACCCCGGCGTGAGTTCGATCCTGAGGCGCTGGATGAGCTTGCAGAATCAATTAAGAAGCAAGGTTTGCTGCAGCCTGTAGTGGTGCGCCATACTGGCGAAGAAAGCTATGAGATTATAGCTGGCGAGCGACGTTGGCGAGCGTGCCTGTTGGCGGGTTTACCCGAGATTCCCGTTATTGTTAAAGCCGTAGATGACGAAACGGCTTTAGCTCTGGCCCTGATAGAAAATATTCAGCGTGAAGATCTAAACGCTATGGAAGAGGCGCAGGCTCTGGTACGTTTGCAGGAAGAGTTCCAGCTTAGCCAACAGCAGGTAGCCGACGCGGTGGGCAAATCGAGAACCGCTGTTGCTAATCTCATGCGTCTCATCAGGCTGGCGCCAGAAGTACAAACATTATTATCTCGCGGCGACATCGATATGGGTCACGCGCGAGCCTTACTGGCTCTGGAAACGCATCTGCAGGCGGAAACCGCTCGGCGTGTGGTCGATAGCAGTTTGAATGTTCGTCAATCCGAAAAAATGGTTCGTTCTCTACTGAAGCCCCCAGTTCCCAATAAAAAACCTAAACTGCTTGATCCTGATATTGCGCGCCTTGAAGAAGATTTGTCGCAGCGTCTGGGTGCTCCGGTAAGGATTCAGCACGCCGGTAAAGGCGGCAAATTGGTAGTACGCTACAGCAGCGTTGACGAGCTGGACGGAATTCTAGCCCATATAAAATAATGGCCCGCTTGATCCTGGTCGAGAAAACCCTCAAATAGAAGGCAAAAAAGGTATTTTGGCGGAAAAGCGTCTTGATTCAAGGACCTCGGATGACTATACTGCGCACCGCTCTAGCCTGGGGCCTGAGCTAATAGTGAGTGTTAACGATCACCAGAACGTAAGCAGAAAGCAAACCGTGCAGCGTTTAATTTTACTGCAACTGGTAGTCAGTGGTGTACTAGCTGTCCTCGCTCTTTTGGTGTTTTCTGATAAAGCGGCACTAGCGATATTATCAGGCGCGGCTGTTAGTGCTGCGGCCAGTGGTTTTTTTGGATGGATCGCTGCCTGGCCAGCCGAAGATAGCTCCAGTAGACACATACTGGCTGTTTTTATGCTCGGAGAGTTGGGTAAATTGGCCATAGTGGCAATCGGTTTTACAGTACTTTTTGTGAAGGTCGAGTTTTTACGAGAGGGGCTCTACGCGGTGATCGCCTTAGTAACCTTTTTGTTGTTAACCCTGATAACTTATATAGCAATGCCGAATCTGCAGGAAGCGGGTTCGTGACCTGGAAAATACCTTAACACGTGAAACGTTCAGCAAGCCTCCAATTGGGAAATAACTGGTAGCACTTATGTCAACAGGCGGTACCTTAACGGCAGAAGAGTATATTGGCCACCACCTTACTAACCTGACCTATGGTCAGAAGGCCGATGGTTCCTGGGGAATTGCCCACGACGGTCTGGAAGCGGCAGAAATGGGGTTTTGGGCGCTAAACCTCGATACCTTTGGTTTTTCCCTGTTCCTTGGCGCCTTGTTTATTATTGTTTTCCACCGCGTTGGAAAAAATGCCACGACTGGAATTCCAGGACCACTACAAAACGCTGTGGAAATGGTTGTCGAGTTTGTCGATGACAACGTTAAAAGCATGTTTAGCTATAAAAACACCTTGATCGCGCCTTTGGCGCTCACCATTTTTGTGTGGGTGTTAATGATGAATATCATGGATTTGGTGCCCATCGATTTTATTCCCCACGCTGCTGCCCTTCTTGGCGTGCCCTATCTGAAAATAGTACCGTCTACAGATATCAACATCACCATGGGTCTGGCGCTGAGTGTGTTTGTCCTGGTGCTGTTCTACAGCATTAAACAAAAAGGGCTTGGTGGTTTTGCGGCGGAGTTGTCGCTGCATCCGTTTGGGAAATGGGGGCTGCCGGTTAACCTGTTTCTGGAAGTGGTTAATTTGCTTGCCAAACCCATTTCATTGGGTTTGCGCTTGTTTGGCAATCTGTACGCTGGAGAGATGATCTTTATTTTGATAGCACTCCTGCCCTGGTGGTCACAGTGGGCCTTGTCGGTGCCCTGGGCTATTTTTCATATTCTTATTATTGTTCTGCAGGCCTTTATTTTTATGGTGTTGACCATTGTTTATTTGGCGATGGCGCACGAGACAGAACATTAAGCGGTAGTGTTTTAATTAACTCAACTTATAGTTAACACATAGTTAGCTCAACGACAGTATCACTGGAGTAAAAATGGAAAGTTCACTGATTTATCTCGCTGGTGCAATTTTGATGGGTCTTGGTGCGGTTGGTGCCGCGATTGGTGTAGGGACTCTGGGCGGTAAGTTTCTGGAGGGTGGTGCACGACAGCCCGAGCTGATTCCAATGCTGCGGACCCAGTTCTTCATTGTCATGGGCCTGGTAGATGCGGTGCCAATGATCGGTGTAGGTATTGGCCTTTTCCTGTTGTTTGCTGTCGCACCGGGTGCTGGCGCCTGATCCCTATGCACCGCGTATAAACAGCTCACAGAAGAGATTACGACGTGAATATTAACGCTACTATATTTGGCCAGGTTATTTCCTTCGCCTTTTTCGCGTGGTTCTGCATGAAGTTTGTGTGGCCAGCTTTGATTGGGGCCATGGAAGAACGCAAGGTAAAAATTGCAGATGGTCTGGAAGCAGCAGATCGCGCCAAACGCGACCTTGAATTAGCTCAGGGTAAAGCTGCTGAAGAACTGAAAGAAGCCAAACAGGAAGCCGCTTCTATCATTGACCAGGCCAACAAGCGCGCCGGTCAAATTGTTGAAGAGGCGAAAGATAAAGCTCGGGAAGAAGGCGATCGCCTGAAAACTTCTGCTCAGGCAGAAATCGATCAGGAAGTAAACCGGGCTCGTGAGGAGCTGCGAGGCAAAGTCGCCAACCTTGCCCTGGTGGGTGCTGAGCGGATACTCGAGCGCAACATAGACGAGGCGACCAATCGCGGTTTGATTGACAGCCTGGCAGCTGAGCTCTAGCAATGGCTGAACTTAGTACTCTAGCAAGACCCTATGCCAAAGCGGCGTTTGAGTTTGCAGCTGAGAGTGAAGGCTTGCAAGAATGGGCCGAGGCGCTGGCTTTGCTTGCCGTCGTCGCGGAGCAAGACAAAGTAGCCCGACTCCTGCACTCTCCAAACCTGACCGCTGAACAAAAAGCCGACTCCTTATTGCAGGTTTGTGGTGACGAAGTTTCTGGTAAGGCCGTTTCGAATAAAATCGAAAACTTTATTAGATTGTTGGCTGAAAACCAGCGTTTGGGTTTGCTGTCGCAAATTCAGCAACAGTTTCAGGCCCTAAAGGCCGATCGTGAAAAAGTTATTGATGTAGAACTCATCACTGCAAGCAACATAGATAATGCGCAGCAACAGAAGTTAGCTACTGCATTAACAGTGCGGTTGCAGAGGGAAGTCAATATTACGGTCTCCGTCGATAGCGAATTGATCGGGGGAGCAGTGGTGCGGGCTGGGGATATGGTAATAGA
>JAUUYV010000265.1 GCA_030590275.1 Porticoccaceae bacterium | reverse complement strand
GTCGCCACGCAATGCTGCGCTTACGCAGTGGCGAAATGCGCAAAGTTTTATCCGATTGTCGTGGGACTGTGGGTGAGGTGTCTAATAGTGATCACAATCTCCGGTCCTTAGGTAAGGCGGGTGCCACTCGCTGGCGCGGAGTGCGGCCGACAGTGCGAGGTGTGGCAATGAACCCGGTAGATCATCCGCATGGTGGCGGTGAAGGTAAAACATCCGGTGGCCGTCACCCTGTAAGTCCCTGGGGTATGCCAACTAAAGGTTATAAGACCAGGAAGAATAAACGTACCGATGACCTGATTATCAGACGTCGCGGTAGCCGGTAAACGCAAAAAATAGAGGATAGAGTTGTGCCACGCTCTTTGAAGAAAGGCCCGTTTGTAGATCTACATTTATTGAAAAAGGTCGAAACGGCTGTAGAAAATAGTGATCGACGACCGCTTAAAACCTGGTCCCGACGATCGATGATTTTGCCGCAGATGGTTGGATTGACTATCGCTATTCACAACGGGCGTCAGCACGTTCCAGTGTTAGTAAGCGAAGAAATGGTGGGGCACAAGCTAGGGGAATTTGCGGCGACACGCACCTATCGAGGTCACACAGCCGATAAAAAGGCAAAACGATAAGCCGGAGATATTGATATGGAAGTGGCAGCGAAGTTGAAAGACGCGCAACTTTCAGCGCAAAAGGCCAGATTGGTGGTGGATCAATTGCGTGGGAAGGGTGTTGAGGAAGCGCTGGACATCTTGACCTTCAGTAACAGGAAGGGCGCGGAGATTGTTAAGAAGGTGCTCGAGTCGGCAATAGCTAATGCAGAGCACAACGATGGGGCTGATGTGGATGAGCTTGTAGTTTCCACTGTTTTTGTGGACGAAGCGACGACACACAAGCGCCTGCGGCCTAGAGCCAAAGGACGCGCAGACCGAATTTTTAAACGTACCTGTCACATCACGGTCAAAGTGGCCGAGGCGTAAGCGGTAATACGGGAGCTGACATGGGTCAGAAAGTACATCCAACGGGCATTCGCTTAGGAATTGTTAAAAAGCATACCTCAGTCTGGTATGCGGACAAGGGCGAATACGCTAAAAAACTGAATACAGATTTGCGTGTTCGTGCTCTTATTAGAAAAAAGCTAGCACATGCCTCTGTGAGTCGTATTGAAATAGCGAGGCCTTCGGATTCGGCTCGTATTACTATCCATACGGCGCGTCCCGGTATTGTTATCGGTAAAAGAGGTGAGGACGTCGATAAGTTGCGTACCGAAGTGGCTGCGGCGATGGGCGTTCCGGTCCATATAAATATTGAAGAAATTCGAAAGCCTGACCTGGATGCTGCCCTGGTAGCACAAAATGTAGCGCAGCAGCTGGAGCGTCGAGTGATGTTTCGACGCGCAATGAAGCGAGCTGTTCAAAATGCTATGAGGCAAGGTGCGAAGGGCGTAAAAATACAGGTTGGAGGCCGTTTGGGTGGGGCAGAGATAGCACGTTCTGAATGGTATCGAGAAGGACGAGTACCGCTGCACACTTTTCGGGCGGATATAGATTATTCGACTGCGGAGGCGGCAACCACCTACGGCATTATTGGTGTCAAAGTGTGGATTTTTAAAGGTGAGGTACTTGGCGGCGAAGAGGCCGATGGTGCCTCGTCTTCACAACCGTCTGCAAAGTCATAGTTGAGGAGCCGGGGCGAGCGTTATGCTGCAACCAAAACGGACAAAGTTTCGCAAGCAACAGAAAGGTCGAAATCGAGGCCTGGCCCAAAGGGGCAATAAGGTAAGCTTTGGAGATTACGGTTTAAAAGCTGTGGGGCGTGGTCGCCTGACTGCCCGTCAAATAGAGGCCGCGCGGCGAGTCATGACTCGGCATATTAAGCGAGGTGGAAAGATCTGGATTCGGGTGTTCCCGGACAAGCCAATTACCGAGAAGCCCCTGGAAGTGCGTATGGGTAAAGGGAAGGGTAATGTTGAGTACTGGGTGGCTCTGGTTCAGCCGGGGCGCATGTTGTACGAAATGGATGGGGTGTCGGAGGAGTTGGCTCGTGAAGCGTTTGAGTTGGCTGCTTCCAAGCTACCGATGGCAACTACCTTTGTTAAGCGGTCGGTGATGTAATGAAAGCAAGTGAATTGTGTGGGAAGTCTGTCGACGAGTTGCAGAAGGTGTTGTTAGAACAGCGGGAGCTGCAGTTCAAACAGCGAATGCAAAAAGCCACTGGCCAGTTGGAAGGGGCGCACGAGTTAAAGCAGGTGCGTCGTAATATAGCGCGTATCAAAACTGTGTTAAATGACATCGATAAAGGCGTCGAAAACAATAGGGCGGAAAACTAAAAATGAGTAATAAATCCGCACGCACCTTGTCTGGAAAAGTCGTCAGTAACAAAATGGATAAGACTATTACGGATTTAATTGAGCGCCGTGTTAAGCATCCGGTGTACGGGAAGATCGTCAGTAAATCTACCAAGATCAAGGCCCATGACGAAGACAATCAATGCAATGCTGGGGATACCGTTACCATCGCCGAAACCCGACCACTGTCCAAGACCAAGTCCTGGAAGTTGGTGGGAATTGTAGAACGCGCGCTTGAAGTGTAGTTGTGTGAACCTGGATATAGCTGGAGATAAACAACAATGATACAGACGGAAACCTATCTGGATGTAGCCGACAATAGCGGGGCTCGCCGGGTCATGTGTATCAAGGTCTTAGGCGGGTCCCACCGTCGCTATGCTGGGGTTGGTGACGTTATTAAAGTCACTGTTAAAGAAGCTATCCCTCGGGGCAAGGTGAAAAAAGGACAGGTCATGGATGCCGTTGTGGTACGTACCAAAAAGGGCGTACGTCGTCCTGATGGAAGCCTTATCAAGTTTGATGATAATGCTGCGGTGCTGCTAAATGCGCAATTAGCGCCGATTGGCACTCGTATTTTTGGGCCGGTTACGCGAGAGCTGCGTAGCGAAAAGTTCATGCGAATTGTCTCACTCGCCCCAGAAGTTCTGTAAAGCACGAGAGAACTGAATTATGGCAATGAAGAAGATTAAACAAGATGACGAAGTCATCGTGCTTGCGGGTCGTAACAAAGGGCGGCGTGGTAAAGTGCTTAAAGTGCTAGATGATGGGCGGCTGCTGGTTTCTGGAGTTCAGGTCGTTAAAAAGCATCAGAAGCCAAACCCGCAGATGAATATCCCTGGCGGTATTATTGAGAAAGAGGCGCCTATCCAGGCCTCTAATGTCGCGATTTTTAATCAGGCCACGAATAAGGCTGATCGAGTCGGCTTTAAGTTGCTCGATGATGGAAAAAAAATACGCGTATTCAAGTCCAATGGCGAAAACGTAGACGGTTGAAAGGTTAGATAGAAATGGCGAGGCTCCAGGAAGTTTACAAAAGTGAAATTGTCGGCAAGCTCAAAGACGAGTTGGGTGTCGGTAATGTTATGCAGGTGCCCAAGATTACAAAAATCACTCTGAATATGGGAGTGGGCGAGGCGGTCACGGATAAAAAAGTGCTAGAGAGTGCTGTTAGTGATTTAACGGTGATCGCTGGGCAAAAACCCGTGGTTACCATGGCCCGTAAGTCTATTGCAGCGTTTAAAATCCGCGACGGTTGGCCCGTTGGTTGTAAGGTGACCTTGCGCAGTGAGCGCATGTACGAATTTCTCGAGAGGCTGGTTACTATTGCCATTCCGCGAATCCGGGATTTTCGCGGTATTAGTGAAAAGTCTTTCGACGGCC
>JAUUYV010000125.1 GCA_030590275.1 Porticoccaceae bacterium | reverse complement strand
TCACCGTAGGTAGTCTAGCTCACTCTTTTCGTCATAGCCGAGACAATCACCAAAGCCGGACACATTCCATGGCTGCAAAACCAGGCCCCTGCGCCAGCACCATTAACATCATCGATCGCTTTACAGACATTACCGGACAGGCCATAGCCTGGCTAACAATGGCGATGATGCTGGTGGTCTGTACCGTGGTGGTGATGCGCTACTTCTTCGAAAGCGGATCGCTGGCATTACAGGAGTTCGCTACCTACCTCCACGCGGCAGTTTTCATGTTGGGGGCGGCCTTTACCTTGAAGCGGAACGGCCATGTGCGTGTCGATATCTTTTATCGACGCGGGTCACCACGCAAACAGGCCGTTGTGGATTTAGTCGGCGGACTAGTTTTCCTGTTACCTCTGTGCACACTATTTCTGGTGATGTGCTGGGGCTATGTGATAGATAGCTGGGCTATCCGTGAAACTTCCAGCGAACCCGGCGGCCTACCAACTGTGTATCTACTGAAAACTCTGCTGCTGATCATGCCGGTACTGTTACTGATACAGGGAGTATCACAAACACTCAAAAGCCTGCTGGTGATACTGGGCCGCAATCCTACCCCGCCCACCAGACGCCAGGAACAGGTGCCGTGATCATCGAGTACATCCCGCTACTGATGTTTTTAGTGGTTTGCCTGACCTTGATGGCAGGCTATCCCGTCGCCTTTTCGCTGGCGGGAACCGCGCTAATCTTTGCGCTAATCGGTATCGCTGCTGGCCACTTTGATATTGCTTTTCTGGCAGCCCTACCAAACCGCCTTTACGGCACTATGACCAATACCACATTGATGGCCGTGCCCTTATTTATCTTGATGGGAGTGATGCTGGAGAAATCCCGAATTGCGGAGAATCTCCTCAATTCAATGTCCGCGCTGTTTGGTGGTCTGCGTGGAGGGCTTGGTTTATCCATTGTACTGGTCGGTATGCTGCTGGCTGCCAGCACCGGTATCGTAGGTGCAACAGTGGTCACTATGGGTTTGATTTCCCTGCCCACCATGCTGCAAAAAGGCTACAGCCCGGCGCTAGCTACTGGCACAATTTGCGCGACCGGCACCCTCGGACAAATTATCCCGCCGTCTATAGCCCTGGTTCTACTAGGGGATATTCTCTCCAGCGCCTACTTTCAGGCGCAGATCGATATGGGCATCTTTACGCCAAAAACAGTTTCTATTGGCGACCTTTTTGTCGGTGCCATCATTCCCGGCCTGGTGTTAATTGTGCTCTATTGCTTCTATATATTGATCTATGCCCGAATTAAACCCGAGGCAGCACCCTTAAACGAAGCCGATAAGGCCCAGATTTCCCTCCGTGCACTGACCACCAGTCTATTACCACCCGCACTACTGATTACCGCGGTGCTCGGCTCCATTCTCGCTGGGATCGCCACCCCCACCGAAGCTGCTGCTGTTGGCGCACTGGGAGCGACCCTACTCGCTCTGGCTAAGCGGCAACTGACCTGGGCAAAACTCCGGGAGGTGGTTAATTCAACCACCGAGGTTACCGCCATGGTGTTTATGATCTTAATCGGTGCGGCGGTATTTTCCCTGGTGTTTCGTGGCTTCGGCGGAGAAGAGCTGGTCACTGGCCTGTTTACCGATATGCCTGGCGGGGTATTCGGAGCAACTTTGGTAGTTATGGCAGTAATCTTTTTCCTCGGTTTTATTCTGGATTTTATCGAGATCACCTTTGTGGTTGTACCCATCGTTGCACCCGCTTTATTCACCCTCGGGGTCGACCCAGTGTGGCTGGGAATAATGATCGCTCTCAATCTGCAAACCTCTTTTTTAACTCCACCCTTTGGCTTTGCGCTGTTTTATCTGCGCGGCGTCGCACCGGAGGAAGTTGCGACCAGTGATATTTACAGGGGCGTCGCACCCTTTGTATTAATTCAGTTAGCGCTGATCGCTTTGCTCGCGCTGTGGCCTGCATTAGCCACATGGTTGCCGGGCAAAGTATTTTAAGCAAAGGCTGTTAGCAGAGAACAATTGGTTTATTTGCATCTAAAAATGAGATAAACCGCCCTTTTCCCTAAAACTCTCCTAAGTATTAAGGCTCTCTTAAGTTTTGCGCTATAGGCTAGATCCATCTTGATTCGATACTTTAGGTAGCCCAATGCAAACAGCTGCGGCAGTTCCATCAACACAGACACTCCCCAGAGACCTAAGCCGGTCATTGCTACGACGTGCCAGCTTATTAAATGCCGATTTTGATCTTCACTCCAAGGTTTCTGGTGAGCGGCCGCTTATAGAACGCTATATTGCCGAACAGTTTCGAACCAGCTACGGTGCCTCAATCGGTGAATTTATGCCGCTATTACTCACCATGCACAATCAAGGGCAACTAAGTGCGGTTGCCGGGATTCGCTCAGCCAAACATCAAACGCTGTTTCTCGACCAGTATTTTTCAGAACCGGTTGAACAAATCATTGAGGATGTCACCGGACAAGTAGTGGATGGCATGCCCATTATTGAAATCGGTAACTTAGCTGGAACACACCGCGGCTCCAGCCAGCTACTCTTTATTGTTCTAACGGGAATTTTGCACCAGGCCGGTTTTGAATGGATCACCTTCACCGCTACGCCCTTCGTTGAAAAATCCCTCCGCTGTCTGGGCTTTGAGTCTTACATACTGGGTCCGGCCAGACCTGACTCAATGGGGAGTACCGAGTTAAGCGAGTGGGGCTCATATTATGACTGCGACCCCAAAGTCATTGTCGGTCGTGCTTCATCAGCAGCGAGAGCTCTCAATAATTCTAAATCAATGGCAGCATTTTTATCGTCCTACCGAGATCGCATTAGTACTTTGGCCCTAGCCCTTCACAACAGCCCCTCAAATGGACAATCTTCTTTCACAGCTTAGCTGCTCTTTTTCAAGGAGCCAGACTATCGTTCAGGGCATTGACCAGGATAGCGCTCTAACTCTGGGTGGAATAAAGAGACGCTGCCATGCACTGGGTGAAGAACTATCCAGTCACCAGACAAAATTGCTCGCCCTCCACGCCAACAATAGCGTGGATTGGCTGATCATCGATATGGCCTGCCAGCAGGCCGGTATTGGTCTGGTTCCATTACCGACATTTTTTTCTGATGAGCAATTACGGCATATTTTCGACAGCACACCGATTGACGGTCTGCTTTGTGAAAAGCCCGAATTATTCGAGCGCATTTTTGGCAAGGGAATAGAATCTTGTCATGTCGCGAATGGTATAGAGGCCCGTAGCGAGTGGCGCGAAAATATTAAGCTCGATAACTTTACACTGTTTCGAATAAAGCCTTCGGTCTCGACTAATATAGTACCCCCACAAACTGGCAAAATAACATTTACATCCGGCTCCACCGGAAGACCAAAAGGCGTATGTCTAAGCAATGATCAGCTTATTAATCAGGCAAAAATCTTAGCGAAAACCCTTGCATTAAAAAAGCCCCGCCACCTGTGTTTATTGCCCCTGACGACACTTCTGGAAAATATCGCTGGCATGTATGCGCCTTTACTTGCCGGAGGTAAACTTATCATCCCCGGTCTTGAAGAGATCGGTTTTGAAGGCAGCTCATCGATAAAACCAAAACAATTCATCTCAATTATCGATCGGGTCAAACCCAACAGCATAATACTAACGCCTCAGCTTTTAGTTGTGCTTGTTGCTGCAACAAACGCCGGATGGAAACCACCTACATCGCTGATATTTGTCGCGGTTGGTGGAAGCCGGGTGTCCGCTATCTTATTGCAACAAGCTCGCGATGGGGGCATTCCCGCTTTTGAGGGTTATGGCTTATCCGAATGCGCATCGGTGGTTAGCCTTAACACGCCTAACACGCGCGAGGCCGGTAGCGGTAAGCCCCTCTCCCACCTTAAGGTAACTATGATTGATAACGAGATTATCGTTACCGGCAGTACCATGCTCGGATATTTAGGGGAACCAGAAAGCAGGGGTAAAAAATCAATTGCTACGGGCGACACTGGTTATCTAGACGACACTGGTTATCTGCATGTAAGAGGCCGTAAGAAGAATCTATTAATTTCTAGTTATGGCCGAAATATCAACCCAGAGTGGGTAGAAAGCGAAATGTTGGCCCATTCAGCGTTTGCCGACTGCATAGTCTTTGGGAATGCTAAGCCCTATTGTAGTGCGCTTGTTTCCTTGCGCAATCCAGACGATACCGATAGAACCGTTCAAAGCTTAGTCGATACCGTAAATTCCCGACTGCCGGATTACGCTCGCATAGCTCGATGGTGTCGACTACCAAAGCCTTTGTCCGCTGAAAAGGGTTTGATCACAGATAATGGCCGCCCAAAACGAGAGGCCATTTTTTCCTTTTATTCCGATTTGATTAACAGTTTATATTCCGGCGATGCAGAGGACGCGGCACATGAAGTTTTTTGAAAGGCTTCAGAACGAAACGAAGCAGGAGCGCTCGCATCTACTGTCCGCCCCTATTATTGCCAGAAGCCTTAGTGGCGATATCACTTTGGACGACTATATCTCCTTTCTCTGTCAGGCCTATCATCATGTAAAACATACGACTCCTCTTTTAATGGCCTGTGGGTCACGCTTGTCCGAAGATAAAGAATGGCTAAGAAGCGCAGTTGCCGAATATATAGAGGAAGAACTGGGTCATCAGGAGTGGGTTCTCAATGACATTGCTGCCTGCGGCTATGACAAGGAAGTAGCGCGGTGCAGCACGCCTCATACCAGTACCGAGCTTATGGTCAGCTATGCTTATGACACCATTAACAGAATAGATCCCCTCGGGTTTTTTGGAATGGTTCATGTACTCGAAGGTACCAGCGTTAATATCGCCGATGGCGCTGCTAATAGCATTCAATCTGCACTAACGCTTCCCGACGAATCTATGTCATATCTATCTTCCCACAGCTCTCTTGACCAGGATCATGTCCAGTTTTTTGAAGATTTAGTAAATCGGCTTGAAACGACTGAAGATCAAGACCTTATTATTCGCTGCGCCAAAGTATTTTATAAATTATACGGGGATATTTTCAGGTCACTGAATGCTGACCACGGCATTCCTCTTTCCAAATAAGGTATGGCACAACGAACAGGCAAAACATATGCAACTAGATCATTCTCGTATTTTACTCCTTGGGGCTTCAGGAGGCATTGGACAAGCCATCGCTCACCTACTGGATAAGCAGGGCGCACACTTACTATTGGTCGGGCGCAACGAGGCCACACTCAATTCCTTAAAGCGGTCTTTAAGCGGCGAGCATGATGTCATCGTTGCCAACCTTAATAGCACTGCCGGCCGCGAAGGGATTGTTTCGCGGTGCGAAGACAAGGATTTGGATCTGTTTATTAATGCCGCAGGGGTTCTTGACTTCGGCTTTTACGAACAACAGGAAACCGAATCTATCGAACAGATACTCAGTACGAACCTGGTCTCCCCCATCCTTTTATGCCACCAGCTGATCCCTTTGTTAAAGCAAAAGAAAGAGGCGGCCATTATCAATGTTGGTTCTATTTTCGGCAGTATTGGACATCCCGGATTTACCACTTATTGCGCCAGCAAATTTGGTCTAAGAGGTTTTACGGAAGCCCTGCAACGTGAACTAGCCGATACAACCATCAAGGTTTTGTATCTGGCGCCTCGCGCGACTAAAACAGGTTTAAATTCAGATACGGTGGTAGCGCTCAACGCCGCTTTAGGCAACACCATGGATTCACCTGATGAGGTCGCTCAGAATCTATTAGATATGTTGTCTAGTAAACAAATTCAACGATTTATGGGTTGGCCTGAGAAGCTCTTTGTGCGCGTAAACGGTTTGTTTCCTCAAATTGTTCATAAGGCTCTGGTTAAGAAATTACCGATTATTCGTCAACATACCGAAAACCGATAAGGGAGAACCATGACCATGGCTATTTTAAAACGCGCCAAAATATTTTTTGGCTTCACACTACTTTTTTCTATGGTTCAAGCAGCCTGGGCAGATTTAGACGAC
>JAUUYV010000065.1 GCA_030590275.1 Porticoccaceae bacterium | reverse complement strand
ATATGGTCGGTGACGATGGAGGCACTGCCATTATTGAGGGCATTAAAAAAGTCGTCGTCGGGCACCAGACATAGGCGCTGATCCCAGGGCCCATAGCGAGGTGCGAAATGGGTATCCACGTCGTAATCTGGGCCCATTCGTTTTCTGACCTGATTAACCAGATATTTTTTCATGCGTTCGGGGTTTCTTTTCGAGTATTTAAAAAGAAACATGGCAAGTAATACATTGCGCCAGCGAATTAAGTCGTAGGCGAGTTTTGTCGGGAGGATTTTGCGTAGCCAGTTTGCGAAGGCGTCTTTCGAAGGTCGGGACAACATGTAGGTGGGAGATCGTTGCAGCATGGTAACGTGAGCCGCGTCCTTGGCCAGTTCTGGCACCAGTGTTACTGCGGTAGCGCCACTGCCAATGATCACAACTTTCTTGTTTTTGTAATCGATGTCCTCTGTCCATTGTTGCGGATGAACCAGCTGACCCTGAAAGCCTTCTAGACCTGGGAAATCGGGTGTGTAGCCAGCTTCATATTTATAATAGCCGCCACATAAAAATAAAAAACTGCAGGAGTATTCGGTTGTTTCCTTATTTTCCCCCTGCTCGATTTTTACGGTCCATCGGGAATGCTCGGTGGACCACGATGCGCTTAGTACTTTGTGTTGAAAACGGATGTTCCGCTTGATGTAGTTTTCTTCGACAGTTTCTTCCAGGTATTTAAGGATAGATGGCCCGTCGGCAATGGCTTTTTGTTCCTTCCAGGGTTTGAAGGAATAGCCCAGGGTAAACATATCGGAATCGGAGCGAATACCGGGGTAGCGAAATAAATCCCAGGTACCGCCAATGGCCTCGCGACCTTCGAGTATGGCATAGCTTTTATTTGGGCAGTCCCTCTGTAGATGGTAGGCTGCACCAATGCCGGAAATTCCCGCACCGATAATGAGCACATCAAAATATTGCTGTGGCATGTCTACTCCCTGATTTTGTCGAATAGTGTCTCAGGGTGATGGAAAACTCAAGGCGTGATTTATGCCTGGATTTTTTTTGCTTGGAGTGGGGCCCAGGTTGTGGAAAAATTAGAGAAACTATTCGAGTACTTTGAAAATATAGGAGTAAAGGTATGGGCAGAGTGAGCTTAGGGCGGGTTTTTGTTGTGTTAATGCTATGGGTGGCTCTTGGGGCCTGTACTGCTGATGAGCAGAGTGTTGAGCCGGCCTCAGATTCTCTATCAGTTGCAGGCTCTCCACCAGCCACAGACGCTCAACCAGTCGCGGACGCTCAAGCGGTCACAGGCGCTGAACAAAGCCAGGGATCTCCTGCGGCTGGGCAGGTCTTGTTTGAAGAAACCTGCGCGGGTTGTCATCCCCGTAGTGGGCGGGGCAATTACCTCAAGCGTATTCCGATGACGCTTCTCACCAGGCGATCGGAGTATGAACTGAAAGAATGGATTCGCGGTAGCGATGAGCACCGAGAAATGCCAAATTTTGATACCTTCAGCGAAACAGAGCTCGGCGATCTGGCCGCCTATCTAAAGCAGGAAATCAATAAATAAGAATACGTTTAATGCATCAGCGCCAGTTTTGACAGGCCAGGCGGGAACAGTTAGGCACTGAGCGGATGTAAATCAGAGCGCTGTCCCGGCTGACTGGAATCGAGCTATTTACGGTGGGGTTTGGAAAGACGGAGAGTCAGCAGAAACTAAACTACTGACTCCCTTTAGCCCGCTACGCTTCCTGACTGGCTTTCAGCTTTTTGAATACAGCTCGAATCACATCATCAGCTCCAGGGTACGGTTTCGCCCCCGCCATATCGCTAATTTCGCTCCAATGGTCGCGAATCTGCTCCGGTGATGGGACTTCGGCGCCTCCAAAAATATAACCTTCGGCCTCGGTGATTTGTACTTTGCTGTAATAGCCCATGCCAGCCTCAATGATCTCCCCCGCCAGGTCGCATTCTTCTGAGCACAGCCAGCCCATCAATGCAGTGACATATTCTGGTTTCATCTTCGGTGCCAATTTTGGTGACATCACTTCTTCGGTCATTCGGGTTAGTGCCATAGGCGCGACAGAATTAACCAGCACGTTTTTGGTGGTGCCTTCCTGCTTTAAGGCATTCATAAAGCCGATAAGGGAAATTTTGGCGCTGGAATAATTAGTGTGCCCATGGGTGCCAAACAAGCCTGCAGCTGAGGTAGTCATCACGATGCGGCCGTAACGATTGGCCAGCATGGTTGGCCAGGCCGCTTTGGTGCAATACACCGCACCCATTAAATGCACATCCATTAAGGAGGTGAAATCCTTGAGATCCATCTTGGCAAAGCTTTTATCGCGCACGTTGCCTGCATTGTTGATCAAAATATCGACACTGCCGAAATTATCGGTTGCGGCCTTAATAATATTAGCGCCGCCTTCTTCCGTTGCCACGCTGTCATAGTTGGCGACTGCCACGCCGCCAGCGTCGGTGATTGCCTTAACCACTTCGTCGGCAGAATTGGTCGAACCACCCGTACCAGCAACAGTGCCGCCAAGATCATTGACCACTACTTTGGCACCGTTAGCGGCGAAATATTTAGCATGGCTGCGGCCCAGTCCGGAACCCGCTCCAGTAACGACTGCTACTCTTCCATCGAACGAAATACTCATGTTTATTACCCCGGTTTTAAAGGTTGTTGTTTAATTTAAAATTTGTGGGGCGACATTATGCCTATTTCTGTCGATCATAAAAGCGATGGGTCCTGGAGCGTAATGGAACGGGCAGACCCCCGGTGATAAAGTACTGCAGCTTGCAGTGACCTTGCTGGAGCTGTAGCGGCTAGACTGTAGTAGCTAGAACTGTAGTAGCTAGAACCAGGCTTAAGAGGCGACCATGAGTATGAAGTTTGGTGTTCTTCAGTTTTTCAGCTGGCCTCAACGCCGGGTAACATTGCCCACGGTCTATCAACGTGCTTTTGAACGCATCGAGGTGATGGATCGCACCGGCTACGACACCGTCTGGTTGGCCGAGCATCACTTTACCGACTATAGCGTTTGTCCCTCGGTTCATATGATGGCCATGCATATTGCCGATCGAACTCAGCACCTGCGTATTGGTACGGCGGTATCTTTGGCGGCTTTCTACAATCCCCTTCGTCTGGCAGAAGAAGTGGCACTGCTCGATATGCTGAGCGGTGGTCGGGTTAACTGGGGCGCGGGTCGTGGCTTCGATCCCGTCGAATTTAATACTTTTGGTGTTCCCGTTGAAGAGAGCCGAGAGCGCTTCCAGGAGGCTGTCGAGGTAGTGCTGGCGGCCTGGACCAACGAGCGGCTTAGCTTTGCCGGGCGCTACTGGAACTTCGATAACGTCGAAGTCTTGCCCAAGCCGCTTCAGCAACCCCACCCACCTACCTGGGTAGCGGCAGGCTCTACCCCCGCTGCGCAGTGGGCGGCAGAGCGGGGGCTATCCATTATGATGAGCCCTCATTCAACGCCTGCTGAAAACGCTGAACTGCGAGAGTTCTACCGCAAACAGCTGGAAGCGAACGGATACTCAATTGAAGGGCGAGACCTGCCAATGGCACGGCTTATCGCCGTCGCCGACACCGATGCAGAGGCAGCGGAGATCGCTCGAGTTGGAGCGGCCTGGGTCGCGGGTTCTTACATTAATCCGGAGAAAGCTTCTGGTGCGCCGGTTATGGCCGAAATGACCATGGGAAGGGCGGAGCTTATTGATCGTTATGTGGATTCGGTGGTCATTCACGGTAGTCCCGGTCGAGTGATAGATCAGATCGAGCGGCTACGAGAAGAGATGTATCTGGACTACCTGATGTGTGCTCCACTGAGCCATTCATCCTTCCTCAGCTTCACTGAGAATGTGATGCCTCACTTCCAGTAATTGGCTTGCTTCGATGGACGAGGGTGGACGAGATAGGCGAATACCAGAACCACAAAACCCGGCACTAAGCCGGGTTTTGTGTGCGAGCAAATGGCCATTTCAGAGCCGTCTGGTTTGGTTTGTCAACTAACACTCTCCGAGTCCTGTTTTTTCTCAGCACGAAAAATAGGCACCCAATGGAAGAAGCCTACCAGAATAACCATAAGCCCATCTATTGACGTATTTCTGCCATGGCTCTTGAGCTTACCCTGAATGAGCAATAGCTCGCCCACGTGAGCAAAGAAGACAAGAGCGGTGCCCCACAGGACGTAGTAATTCAGGGGTTCATCTAGAACCCCACATAAAACTAGCAGGGGCAAGACCCACGCGCCCAATGTTAGATACTTGCCTACCGTTAGTATTGATATCATTGTTATTCTCCTATTTCCGTTATTTAGAATGATTGTTTTTCACCTTGCTCGGCGGCTTATTGCCCTGCCGGCGGACGGCGAGTATTTCCATAACTACCTTGAAGCGGCGGGCGAGTGTAGCAAGTCGTTTTTACTCAGACAATTGTAATTGCTCATCAATACCTACGTTGTCCACATTGATTTCTGAGCCTCTTTTTTCTTAAGCGCGTTTCTTCCTGGTATGAGTGATTCTAGAACGGGCAAGGGCACTTGCCCATGATCCTCTCGCCGGAGATGGGATGGTTAAATTCCAGCGTCAACGCGTGCAGTAACAGACGATCCGCTAAAGCCCGTGTTTGCTCTGTCCCGTATAGATCACAGCCTAAAACCGGGTGTCCTATTTCGCGGCTGTGTATTCGCAACTGGTGCGTGCGCCCGGTAGCAGGGGTAAATAGTACCCTGCTGCTTAAGGGGTGAGGTGAACGTTCCATTACCTGGTAATGACTTAAGGCCTGTTTGCCGCTTTCAGAACAAATTTTTTGCAGTGGGAAGTTTGGTTTGTCTTTAGCGATAGGCGCATCAATAGAACCTTGATCGGGGGTCAGGTGCCCATTCAATATCGCTATATAGGTTTTTACCACCGTACGATCCTGAAACTGCCTGGTGAGGTGAGCGTTGATCGCTTTGTTTAGCGCCAGCAGCATAATGCCCGAGGTACCAAAATCCAGGCGGTGAACCATGGTCGCTGTTGGAAACTGCTCTACTAAACGAAAATGTACCGAATCTTTATTCAAAGGATTCTTGCCCGACAGGCTCAACAGGCCGCTGGGCTTATTGATTAGCAGGATGTGTTCATCTTCAAACAGTATTTCAATGTCCTCCTGGCAAACGGGCACTACAAAATTATCGATGGGAGTCTTCCTGGTTAGTGAGAAAAAGTCTTTTCAGGATATCAGGTTGAAAAGTTAGTACTTTCTGGACTTTGATCATTGATTTGGCGTACCTTAATTCGAGGAGGACGAACATTTTGAGCTTGTTTTTAACGCAGCAACGGCCACGCAGGTAGTTTTTCAACAGCCTGCTAGAGAGATCGTTCTCCCCGAGCTTGTTTGCGATAGTAAAATAATTATTAAGAAAAGGTATGGAATGGCCTATCAATGTATGGATTGCAGCTATAAATCTGGGCAGGGATTTTCAGGTGGAAGCTGTCCTGGCTGTGGTTCTTTTAATATAAAGAACGCCCGCAAGAGTATTGTCTATGAGCCTGATAAGCCTCGCAAAACCATTGCTGAGTTGGTGATGATGTTTACTTTGTGGGGCTTAATTATTTTCGGTGTTTGGGATAAATACCTGAAGTAATGCTGTGACATTAAGTGATGATTAACAGCTTATGAAAGGTAGCGAGTATTAATATTCGGCGATAACATGCAATAAAAAAAGGTATCCAGCAATGAATGACGACTCGTCGTATGTACCCCCAAAGGTCTGGGAGTGGGAAGCTGACAGCGGAGGGCGATTTGCAAATATCAATCGGCCCATCGCTGGCTCTACCCACGAAAAACCCCTGGCCGTAGGCAAACATCCGATTCAGCTTTACTCTCTGGCGACACCCAATGGTGTAAAGGTCACGGTTTTATTGGAGGAACTACTGGCGCTAGGTAAGGAAGGGGCAGAATACGATGCTCATTTAGTCAACATCATGGACGGCGAACAATTCAGTAGCGGCTTTGTCGAGGTAAACCCCAACTCCAGAATCCCGGCCATGTCGGATCACAGTTCAAGCCCACCCATACGAGTGTTTGAGTCCGGGGCCATTCTCCTGTATCTGGCGGAAAAATTTGATGCCTTCATACCGGGTGATCCGGTAGCCCGTGCGGAGTGTTTATCGTGGTTGTTTTGGCAAATGGGCAGCGCTCCTTATCTGGGCGGCGGCTTCGGCCATTTTTACGCGTACGCACCGACAAAAATTGAATACGCCATCGACCGCTATGCCATGGAAGTTAAGCGCCAGCTGGATGTGCTAGACCGCCGTTTGGCTGACAATGCCTACCTGTGCGGGGGTGACTACACCATCGCCGATATCGCCGTCTGGCCCTGGTATGGCGCACTGGTATTTGGCGCCATCTACCAGGCTGCTGAGTTCCTGGATACGGACTCCTACACACACGTCAATCGATGGGCGCGGGAAATAGAATCACGACCTGCTGTGCAACGCGGTCAAATGGTTAACCGAACCTGGGGGCCCCTCGAACAACAACTCCGCGAACGCCACAATGCCAGCGATTTCGAAAATAGAACGCAAGATAAAATAGAAGCAGCGGAATAATGAGGCGGCGGGAATTGGATCGCTCTCGGCCATCCTTGGCCTTCACGGCAGACGTACTTCCTGTGCGCCACCCGTACGCATTTGCTTTTAGCTCCGAATGTCTGGCCAATAAAAAACCCCATCACTGAGGTGACAGGGTTATTTATTGGTGGGCGGCGACTACCGAAAAGCGTTAATAACTATATGATAACTATTGATTTAAGGTTTTTCGATTAGCTCAGTTGCCCCCAAAGTTGCCCCCTATAGTTGTGTGTCATCGCTAATAATCAAGGTGATCTTAATATATTCTTGCAACGAATTATTTAACAAATCAAACCGGTGGGTTATTTCAGTTTGGGATACGTTAACAGCGAGCCGTCCTCGAAGCCGCTGTATATCACTACAGTCCAAGCCTCTTCTGTCTCGGTTGCCGCCTGGCGACATTGATAGCTTCCATACATCCTAAGAAAAGGTTGAATAGCAACCTTCAAAGCTTTCTGCAATCTTTCCAGCCCCTTGATTTCAGTTTTCAAGCTGAATAGCTTCGTAGTAACTTCTTTCATTAGCCCGCTTCTGCTCGTTCATCTCAACTGTCCTAAGCTATTGCCAATAGTTGTCGAATTTCCTCTACCAGAGATTCTACTAAATCGATGTCCTCTTGCTCTACACCCCGTACAGCAAGTTCGATATGATCGGTGATAGTGGCTCTCGTCCATGTTTTTATTTTGCTATCCGTTTGTTCGTCGGACCTGCGAGCGTGACGTTCAACTTGTTCTGCTAGCCGGGGTGTCTTCCTTTTCGCGTGTACCACCCCCGAATCACCAGTATTATCGTTAAGAGAATAGTCCACCCCGGAGACACCAAGATTGTCTGTTAAGGCTGGCTTCATAAACATCACTTGAACCTCTCTTTCAGCCAGGTTCTCCCTTTGCTTAGAGGCTTTTTTTGGAGCCAGCTTGAGCCGTCGTTTTTGAATGAGTTTTTCGCATTGCTCAATCGTAATCTGAACCGGGTCTATCTTCCCAGGGATGCTTACGTTGCCTCCGTTATGACGCACGTAGGGGCCATAACGCCCGTTTATAATTTGAATGCCTGCCTCACTGAACTCCTTGATCAGAGCACTTTCTATTTCTACTCTCGTATTGTCGTCTAGCCGCTGACGCGCTTCGTCAGGTGTAATCGAGTAGAAGTTCTCGGCATCGATTGAAGCTGTTTCCTGGTCTGCTCGGACATAGGGGCCAAACTTGCCAAACGTGGCGGTTATTTGCTGGCCGTCGTCGGTCTTCCCAAGCACCCGTTCTTCAAAGATTGATTCGTCATCGAACATTTTCTGAATGTCGCTATCGGTTAGATCCGGTAATTTCTGGGAATCACCGGAATTTTCGATTAGATGCCACATCAACCGGGCAATCCTCGGCAGGGTGACCGAACCCAGCTGGCCTGAATCCTGT
>JAUUYV010000228.1 GCA_030590275.1 Porticoccaceae bacterium | reverse complement strand
GTATGCAGTTTTTCGATCTGCGCTAACACTCCTTCTGTCGCGTCGATCTCCTGGTTACTCATAGTGTAGCGGTCTTCCGCCTGGAGAACTAAAAAGTAGCCTTCTACAACATCGAGAACCAATTGATTAGCTATGTCGTCCTGCTCAGAGCGGTATTGTTGGGTTATCGCCTGTCCACGCCGCCATTTATGGTACTTAGGCATATTAAATATCGGCTGACTCAATACCAGGCTGTAACGTTCTCCAGGGAAACTCTCTCTGGCGCCAGATATATTTAAACCAGGGTCCCTCTCAAGATCCTGGCGGTTTTCCGACCATGTTGCGACACCGCGAACCTGGGGTAACAAATCACCAGTCGCCTGCTTTTCACCGGCCAGCCCAAGACCCACTTTTGCGCTAGCCATTTTTAGACGAAGATCCCCCGAAACCGCCGCTTTGTAGGTGCTCATCAAATCGTCACACCAAGCTAGTTGAGCCCACCATACAAACACCACCAACACAAATTTACCTGCATGCATCTAGGCTAATCCTCGATAAAAGAGCGCGCAAACATGTTAGTAAACGGTTGTGACATATATTCGAACAGAGTTCTTTCAGATGTCGTAATAAGAACTTCTGCAGGCATTCCCGGCAGCAACTCCAAGACACCAAGTTCCGCTACGCTTTCGTCAGTCAACTGAATTTGAGCAAGAAAAAACGCTTCACCTGTATTTTCGTTGACCAGGCGATCACCGGACAGGGAGGTAACGATCCCTTCAAGGCTCGGTGTTGTCGCTCTGCGAAAAGAGCTAAAACGAACTTCGGCATTCATACCAATCTGGACGCGGTCGATATCTATTGGTGAAACCTCGGCCTCAATAATTAGCGATTCGTTTTCCGGCACAATTTTCATAATATCGCTGCCAGGCTTGATCACTCCGCCCTGAGTGTGAATATTTAATGCCATTACTTTGCCCGCAACAGGGGCCAAAATATCTACTCGACGAGCTCGATCCCCAAGAACCTTCACTTTTTCCCGAAGTTCGAATAATTTTGCCTGAACTTCACCCAAATTACTGGCAACATCCTGCTGAAATTCCTTTCCAAGCTGCAGTATTTGTAGCTCTGTTTCGCCTTTTTTAATATGCGCCGCAGCTATTTGCGCGTCGAGATCACCGAGGTCACCGGTATACGAGTTGTAGCTCCTCTCGAACTCTCTAAGCTGCCTTTTATCGGCATAGCCATCAGCAACGAGCTCCTGTAATTCAATAATTTCCGCTTGATACGATTTGACGAGTTCTTCCTTGCTAAGTTTGACGATGATCAGGCCTTCAATTTGCGCCTGTAACTGCCCTAAGCGTTTTTCCAGAACACTTTTTTCGCCTTCTAGCGTGTTCTTGCGAGTCTCAAATATCTGGTTCTGGCCTTTTGTCCCTTCCTCAATTCGACTGTCGGATAAGCTATCCCACCCAACTGGGTACGCTACCTCGCTCAGTCCGTCGCGCTCAGCCTTTAACCTGGCTTCAATAGAGCGCACATTAATATCCTGCCCTCTTACCACCTCAAGATCCCCACCACTTTGAGTATCATCTAAAGTGAGGAGTAGATCCCCCTCCGCTACTATTTGCCCCTCCCTTACAAATAACTCTCTGACAATCCCACCTTCCAGGTGCTGGATCGTTTTACGGTGCGATTTAACTATCACTACTCCAGGTGCTAAAGCAGCGCTACCCAGAGGCGCGAAAATTGACCAGCCACCAAAAACAACAAAAGTAATCAGGACGATGATCAAGCCTGCCCGCCGAACGGTGGTGGCCTCAGTTTTTAGCTCTGGGGCACTAGCTAAGTCCTCACGCATGAGATCAATCATAAGAATTTCCTTGGTGCGCGACTACGCGCTGGTCGGCTTAATTACTGGAACAGACACAGCAGGAGCTTTTCCGGACTGCCCGGACTGCCCGGACTGCAATGATTGCAATACCTGCCCCTTCTCTCCATAAGCCACAACCTGACCTTCTTTCATTACCAGTAAATTATCAACGACATTTAATATATTTCTGCGATGGGTAATAACAATGACCGTTACTTGCTCGGCCTTGAGCGTCACCAGTGCTGCTGCAAGCGCTGATTCGCCCTGATCATCGAGGTTTGAATTTGGCTCATCAAGAACAATAACGCATGGGCTACCGTACATAGCACGAGCCAGGCCAATTCTTTGTCTCTGCCCTCCAGAAAGAGTTCCTCCACCAGGACCAATAACGGTGTCATAACCCTCCGGGAGGCGTAAAACCATATCGTGGACATCTGCTTTCTTGCAGGCTCGAACAACGGCCTCGGGGTCAACGTCGCTAAAACGCGCTACATTTTCGCTTATCGAGCCTTCAAATAACTCAACATCCTGGGGCAAATAGCCAATATGAGGGCCCAATTCCATCCTGTCCCAGGCGAAAACATCTGCGCCATCTAGCCTGACTTTACCACTGGCTGCGGGCCATATACCCAACAACGCACGCGCCAACGTAGACTTTCCCGCGCCACTCGGACCTATCACACCCACCACAACACCTACTGGAACTATAAAATTGGCTCCTTTCACCGCAGGTACTTTTGCTCCCGGTGGCGTTACAAAGACTGCCTCTACCGACAAATGGCCTTTTGGATCGGGCAAAGACATTTTTTCTTCGTCGGCGGGCACATTTAACAATAACTCATCAATACGTTTGTATTGAAGCCGTGCAGATACGAACCCCTTCCAGGTTCCAATCATTTGATCAATAGGGGCCAGCGCCCTGCCCAACAAAATAGACCCCGCAATCATAGAACCAGGGGAAATTTCATGCTGTATGGCCAAATAAGCCCCCAGGCCAAGAATCAAAGACTGGGATGAAACCCTGATGGTTTTCGATGTTGAAGTTAATAATCCTGCACGGGAACTAGCTTCAGACTGCATCGCCAAAACCTGATTGGCACTCTCGTGCCATCTAGCACGAAGATTAGCCAGCATCCCCATAGACTCTATTACTTCGGCATTGACCAGGTTTTTATTGATCTGGGCACTGTTTTTCATTGACAGCCCATTCGCCGCAGCAAGTAGTCCGCTGGTAGCTTTTTCGTTCAGCACAGCTAAAATTATGAGAATCACCGCCGTTATAATTGCCATCCAGCCAATCCAGGCATGGAACATAAACATCACGGCTATATATAAAGGAATCCATGGCGCGTCAAAAAAAGCAAAGAGCCCTGGACCAGTCAGGAACTGACGCAATGCAGTCAGATCATCTAGCGGCTGTGATGATGCTCGCTGCCCACCTGAGTACAGCGATTGCTTAAAGGCTATGCCGTATAGACGATCGTTTAGTAACGTTTCTATTTTAGTGCTGACTCTGACCAGGATAATCGAACGGACCCACTCTAGTGCTCCCAGTGTGACGAAAAGAAACATCACGATTAGCGTCAGCATTACCAATGTCGATTCGCTACCACTAGGAATAACACGATCGTATAACTGCAGCATATAAACTGCAGGTAACAACATCAGGAGGTTAATAAGTAAGCTGAACCCCGCTGCAGAGTAAAAAGCACCTCGACAGGCATCGAGAACTTCTCTCAGGTCAGGGCTCATAGAGTTTTGTTTTTTTACCACGCATATACCCACAGATAATCGGGCCTCGTCGAGCCCCTGTTTAACGGCGCGCACTTTAGCATAGTTCGCCGGGCTTAGGTATTGAAGCGGCCCACATATGATGGAACCCTGACTTCGACCATTTAACCTTTACAGATAGGCCAGGCTTGGCTTTTAGGAACATGATCAGCCAATTTGGCTGGCCGGAGAAAGCACAAAAGCACATCGCTTATAAGGCCGGTGACAAAAAGCTCGACACCCGGTAGCATCGGCATCGCTACAACCAACCAGGAAAGACCTTCTTAACCTAAGCAAACCTTTGTTGCCAAAAAGAAACTCATCCTATGGGCGAAACTGGTGGCGGTCATATCCGCCCTTACGAATCAGAACTTAATATCCTCAAATACGCAGTGGATGGCATTTTGCTGATCCTCTCGCTGGTTGTGGCAAGCTGGCTATATCTCGGGGCATGGGAAAAAAAGTACACCATCATAGCGATTAGCGGCGTAGCACTATTTTACGTTATCGCGAAAATCAACAACCTTTATATATCCTCTCGCTACCGCCGGGTCAGCCAGGAAATC
>JAUUYV010000291.1 GCA_030590275.1 Porticoccaceae bacterium | reverse complement strand
GTAAAAAACTTACACCAAACGGCGTAAAACACTCCAATTAATTGACATATAAAGCATCCCTTCGATATTCGTCCAATAACTGCTTAATATCCAATAACTGCTTAATAATGACTAGTTTAGACCAAGTTCATTCAAAAATAGATAAGGAATACCTCAAAACGTGACCTGCTTGACCCGGCCGATTAAAGTTAAGGCTGAACTGCTCTTATAGTGCAATAAAACACACTCCGTACCCTTAACTTCGTGTGCGTAGCTGACAATCAAAAAGACCGCCAAATTCAGGGGCCATTCTTCGAATTAGCGATGGCTACAAAACCATCGCCTAAAGCCAAAAAAACAAAGACTTAGCAGGCACCTATTCAAGCAAGCTTAGAGCCATCTCCATCTAGGAATTCGGTGTATCTTGTTGTACGTTATTTACCCTACTGACTGTTCTAGAATGGGCTGCGACGTGACTGGCTAACGACCGTAAAACATTTGAAACCGTCTCTAAAAGGCCGGAAAGATCTACCCTAAAACACCCATACCAGGTATTTTAGGTCTACAGACCCGTCGGAAAAGAGTAACGGGGTGAATTTATAAGCTATAGTTTCTAATGACTTATATAACAAACTCAATCTAATTAATACGATCTATATGCTCTACTTGAGTAGATCGTCTACCGGCATAGAGATTAAAGGCCGTTCAGTTACTCAGATAAGTTCGGGAGAGGCATGGTTCCAAGGAATCATATTAGTGCAGTGTTTTAACCCGACGAACGATCTACCATCACCGAATTTCGGGCAAGCGCCAATCGATTGGCCCAAGACCCTCATCAACTAAATATTCGTTTACTCGGGAAAATGGTCTACTACCAAAAAACCCCCTGTGAGCAGACAATGGTGAAGGATGAGGCGACTTAATAACACAGTGCTTGCTGGTATCAATAAAAGCGCCCTTTTTCTGAGCGTAGCTGCCCCACAGAATAAACACCAGGCCTTTGCAACGGTCATTCAACAGGGTAATAGTTTTATCCGTAAAGGTTTCCCAACCCTTATTTTGATGGGATCCAGCACCTCCGCTTTCGACAGTGAGTGTCGCATTAAGTAACAAAACACCCTGTTCAGCCCAGTACTCCAAACAGCCGTGCCCTGCCGGAGGAATCCCCAGGTCACTGTCCAGTTCTTTATAAATGTTCTTCAATGAAGGTGGGATTTTAACGTCCGGAGCCACCGAGAAGCACAAACCGTGCGCCTGATTCGGTCCGTGATAAGGATCCTGCCCCAGAATAACCACCTTAACCTGCTCAAAAGGCGTCTTATTGTAGGCTTGAAACCAGTGGTCACTGGCTGGATAGATGACTTTTCGGTTCTGCTTCTCAGCAACCAGAAAGGCTCTCAACTGCTGCATGTAGGGTTGCTCGAACTCCCCTTTGAGCAACTCTAACCAGGAATTGTGGAGTTTTATACCTTTAACTGCATCCATACACCAGCCCTGCTCGTCCTCTATGCTTCTGTACGCATATGGGGGAACAACAGCACATCTCGAATTGATGGCGAGTCGGTCAGTAACATGACCAATCTGTCGATACCTATGCCTTCACCGGCAGTGGGCGGCAAACCGTACTCAAGAGCGCGGATATAGTCTTCATCAAAGTGCATGGCTTCGTCGTCACCGGCATCTTTCTCCCGCACCTGCTCCATGAAGCGCTCAACCTGATCTTCTGGGTCATTAAGTTCGGAAAAACCATTAGCGATTTCTCGACCACCGACAAAGAATTCGAAGCGATCTGTCACAAAGGGATCGGTATTATTTCGCCGCGCCAAAGGGGATACTTCGGTTGGATATTCGGTAATAAATGTGGGTTTATCCAGACGCCCTTCGACAGTTTTCTCGAAAATTTCGATTTGGACTTTACCCAGGCCCCAGGACTCCTTGAGGGGAATATGCAGTTTTTCAGCTACTTTATTTGCACTATCAAGGCTGTCTATATCACCAGCTTCTAATTCAGGATTAAATTTTAAAATGGAATGAAATACGGTCATCCGGTCAAAGGGCTTTGAGAAATCGTAGTCCGAACCCTGATAATGAACGGTGGTACTACCCAACACCTTCTCACATAAATTTCTCAACATGTCTTCTGTAAGATTCATCAAATCCCGATAATCCGCGTAGGCCTGATAAAACTCTAGCATGGTAAATTCTGGATTGTGCCGAGTCGACAAGCCCTCATTACGAAAACTACGGTTAATCTCATACACTTTTTCACAACCACCAACTACCAGACGTTTTAAATACAGCTCTGGAGCCACACGTAAAAACATCTCCTGCTCGAGCGTGTTGTGATAGGTAATAAAGGGTTTCGCAGTAGCCCCACCGGGAATCGCCTGCATCATCGGCGTTTCGACTTCCATAAAATCGAGCTGATTAAGGTAATGCCGAATAAAATCGATAATTTTAGAGCGTAGAATAAATACCTGGCGAGAATCTTCATTAACAATTAAATCGACATAACGCTGACGATAACGTTGCTCCTGATCAGCCAGGCCATGATATTTTTCCGGCAAGGGCCGCAAAGATTTAGTGAGCAAGTCGTATTCTTCCAGGTTGACGTAAAGGTCACCCTTACCAGACTTGTGCAAAGCACCGCAAGCACCCACCAGATCACCTACATCCCACTGAGCCCACTTTTCCTTGATGTTTTTCTGGGTGGTTTTATCGGCATAGAGCTGGATTCGGCCGGACATATCCTGCAGCACCATAAAAGGGCCGCGTTTAGCCATAATTCGTCCCGCTACACTGACCTGATGATTCAGTTCAGCTAATTCCTCTTTACTTTTATCACCAAAATCCGCCTGTAACTTTTGCGCAAAATCGTCACGGCGAAATTCGTTAGGAAAAGCATTCCCCTTCTCTCGAATACCTGCAAGTTTCCCTCTGCGCTCGGCGATGAGTTTATTTTCATCCTGGCTGGCAGGTTGAGCGGATTTATCAGTTTTGGAATCAGACATAATTTTTCTTAAGTTCTAAAT
>JAUUYV010000049.1 GCA_030590275.1 Porticoccaceae bacterium | reverse complement strand
GACCAGGTTTCGCGGGAAGCACCGCCGGACATTTTTTCAGTATTTACGACTTTTCCACCATTAAAGTGACGCAGAACTTCTTCGGACAATAAAGTCGATACTTCGGTATCGCTGAGACCGGGTGCAGAGTTTTCGCTCATGATTTACCTCGCTTAGGAATCGATTCCATTAGGCTTGCCATCGACAATCTGGTCAAGATATTCCGACAAACCGTAGCCCACCATGCCGTTGCAGCGGTATTCGGTCATCCCCTCGGTAATACGGGTCATTAGCTCGGTGCCATCTTCCAGAGTGCGTCGATTACGCAGCGGAATTAATGACATCACCCGACCTTCGATTTCGTATTCGGCGTGATCGGTTCTGGCCCAGGCCGACATGCTGGTTTGATAGTAATTTTCGTCCCACTGGGATTCTATTTTTACATCGCGGATCAGGTCATAACGCCCTTCGTTAAGCACCATACCGCCTACTATTTTTGTGCCATCGGCGGTGGTTTTCTTCAGACACATAATGGCGAAGTCTTCGGTAAAGCTCATCGGCAACCAGCGGTAGTGCTGTACATTCTGCCAGTAACGCGGCCCCCAACTGTGATCGCGCAAACCCAGTCCGTTGATGGTGTAGGTTTGATCTCCAATCACAAATTTTCCTATACCGGCAATATGCTGCTCATAGTGGCCCACATACAAACCACTGCCGGGGCTCTCCAGCCAGGGTGAACCATCGGCCAACATGGGTTCGCCGCCGTACATCGGTGATACCCCACGGTACTTCAGCTCAACCGTACAGGACAACTTTGGGTTTGACTTAAAGGCTTTGCCGGGATCGATCATGTCGTGAGGATTTTTCAATAGCAAGGCTTCACCGCTGTAGTTCACCGTTAATGCTGTGTAGGGTTCATCGACAATAAACTGCATGCCACCGGCGTCGAAAGCATCGTTATTATTGATCTTCGGTCGTTGAAACATAAAAGCAACGGAACCATCGGGCAGGTATATGCAGATGCTCATTTCCGCATAGCCTTCGTTGGCTCGATTGCCGATACGAAACCAGCCGCCTACCTGACCCTCGGCATCGTAGACATTAAAATACATGCTCTCGTTAAAGTTTTCCTCCGCCCCCAGAGGATGCATGTATTCATCCTCTGGGTTGAGCTTCATATAAGCGCCTTCAGGTAATTCCACGGTGCTTCTCCTGATTTATTTTGTAATATTTTATTTTGCTTGCCCGATTATTTACCGCAAACCTCACTTATTTAGGCATAACGGGCGCCTGCTGCGGCATCTGGTGCGAATACGGCTTCGACTTCTTTTAGTTCAGTGGAACTCAGCTCGACATCAACAGCACCCGCATTATTATCGAGGTTACGAATGCGGCGCGTCCCAGGTATAGGAATAATTTGCTCGCCCTGAGCCAGCAACCAGGCCAGTGCGAGTTGCGGCGCTGTGCAGCCCTTATCGCCAGCCATAGATTTAATCGTTTCCGCTAATTGCAGATTAAGCTCGATATTTCCGGGCTGAAAACGCGGATTAGATTTACGAAAATCCTTATCGCCCATATCTTTAGTGTCGGTAATGGTGCCCGTCAAAAAACCGCGCCCAAGAGGACTATAGGGCACAAAAGCGATATTCAGTTCCTTGCATACGGGAAGTACTTCCGGCTCGGGGTCGCGGGTCCAAAGCGAGTATTCGCTCTGCAAAGCAGCGATGGGATGAACCGCGCTCGCACGACGAATGAGATCAGGATCAGCCGAAGCTTCGGAAAGACCTAGAAAACGTACCTTACCGGCAGTAACTAGCTCAGCCATCGCTCCCACGGTTTCTTCGATGGGAACATTGGGATCAACCCGGTGTTGGTAATAAAGATCAATACACTCAATCCCTAAGCGTTTTAAACTGGCATCACAAGCCGACTTCACATATTCGGGCCGGCCATCCACCTGTATTTCTAACCCGCCTTCCGGTTTTAGTTTCGCCCCGGCAATGCCAAATTTGGTGGCGATAAATGCTTGCTCACGCCGGTCAGCAATCGCTCGACCAATCAGGGTTTCATTGTGACCACGACCGTAGACATCCGAGGTATCGAGAAAATTAAGGCCAATCGCAAGCGCATGATGCAAGGTCGCGATGGATTCATCTTCATCGGCCGGTCCATAAAAGTCCGACATGCCCATGCAACCGAGGCCAATGGCCGACACTTCAGCACCACTGCTACCCAAAATTCGATATTTCATAGCGCTCCCCTTTTTATTTAAGACCGTAGTTATTTTAAGGTGGCAGTTATTTATGGTCGCACCGAATGGGGACAGAGAACAAGTTCAGCGCGGTAATTGTTTATTATTACTCTACTTTTATTTAGAATCTTATCAGTAGAGTTATCAGTAGAGACAGACAGATGTTCGGAAAAACAGACCAGCGACTTAACTAGTCGCTGGTCTCAACCCGGGACTCTACAAATTGATTTCGGTCTGTTGATCCGCTTTTTTCAGGGCTTCACACTGATCCGCCCAGTCGTAGCCACCGAGAATGCGCTGGAAACGAGTCTCGATCCAACTGCGTAGACCCGGGTCGGTAAAGATGTAGGGCTGGTCGTCAATAATGGCTTCCAGCACCTGCTCACCCACCACATCAGGATTCAGTCCTTTTTTCAACATCTCAACCATCTGCTCTGATTGCTTGTCGGTCGCACCACCATAATCATCACCCCGATTACGGGCCGAGGTACCCAGGTTGGTAGCAACCACACCGGGGCAAAGCACGGAAACGCCAATATTGTCGTCCAGGTGCTCCTGCATTGCGGTTTCAGACATCGCCACTACCGCGTATTTAGAAGCATTGTAGGCGCTCAAATCCTTCCAGCAGAACATGCCCGCCATTGACGCTGTGTTGACCACATGACCACCTTCACCGTGCTCTTTGATCAGCGGCATAAACGCCTGAAGACCCCATACTACGCCCCACATATTTACATCTACGGTCCAGCGCCAGTTCTTTTCGCTGGTATCTTCAGCACTGCCACTGGCACCGACGCCGGCGTTGTTGACGCAAACGTGCACCTTGCCAAAGGCTTTGATCGTAGCGTCAGCCGCCGCAAACACTGAGTCACGATCGGTGACATCCACCACCACACCTTCGGCCTCGCGGCCCTTGCCTTTCAATTCAGCAACGGCGGCATCGAGAGCTTCTTTCTGAATATCGCCCAACATAACCTTCATACCGGCGGCGGAAAACGCCCGCGCCATTCCTAAGCCCATGCCACTGGCTGCGCCGGTGATAAAAGCGACCTTACCTGCTACATCTTTCATTCTATTCTCCTTCTATTAGTAAGTTATATTATTAGCCTGCATTGACAGCTCCTCTACACCAGTTCAGTTTCGACCCAACGCAGAAAAGAGGCCACATAATGAATTAACTGAACTTTCAATATAGCTCATTGTGACGGGTTCTGGGTAGTGATCTGACCAAATAGTCTGCCAATCCCATCCTGGAAACAGGACGAAGATACCTGAATCAGGACATCCCTCTTCTTAAAACACCGTTGCACGAACTGCATTGATTGCCATCACAAACAAACAGGCCGTCGATATCGCAAAAAGACCAATGCGGATGGGAATGGTGTTAATAAGTGCCTGCCAGAGGCTGTGCGCGATTCGTAATACCACATAGGCCCAGGCCAACGTCACATTTATGCCAACCCCCTCTCCAGCAAGTGCAAGCACGGCGACCACAGCATAGAACAAGGTCGGTTGTTCCATAAGGTGAGTGTAGTTATGAGACTTCCAGTTAACGCTGGCAGGTAATTGCGCCTCAACATCCTGATACCGCACACCCGGGTCTGCTTTAAATACGCTCATACCCGCTTTTGAAAAAGCAGGAAGTCGTGTGGCTACCACCCAGAACAACATGAGAAGCGACCACAGAATAAGCACTGCTGCAGGTGCCAATACTGGTATCTCGCTTATCGGAATTTCCATGTTTACCGCCTTTGGTCTATTTTTGTTGGGCATGGATAGTGCACGAGACTCAGCGGAGGTGTCAAAAAGGCAACACGATTACTACGAGCCTAAGTGGCTGGCAATAAACGGAATTTCCAGGGCCCACTCCAGTATGCGACCCGATCACTATTCGTCCGCGCCCCGAAGGTTTACATTCGCCACAAACATTGAGACTCTATGCGCCCCCAGAGCAATTATTTTGGACCCTGCTTTTTTACCATCACTATTATTTATCATAGTTTTTTATCATAAGAAGGAGTCATCACCATGGCTGATAATAAATACGAAGGCGTACAGGTCAATAATCCACTGGAGCTGAGAAACGATTGGCTTGCGACAGTGCAGGAAGACATCGTCGACCCGGATCGCCCCATCATTGATACCCATCACCACCTTTGGCCCGCCGGCGGCTTGATCGAGTATTCTCTCGAAGACCTGTGGGCAGACACGGGTAGTGGCCACAACGTGGTTAAAACCGTCTTTATGGAATGCCACGCCAGCTATCGAGAAGACGGCCCCGAACATCTACGCTCACTGGGAGAGGTGGAATACGTACGCGAAAATGCCGAGAAAACGCGGGGAAGTGGCAAAGCCGAAATCGCCGCCATGGTCACCACCTTCGATCTGCGCTACAACAAGGTGGAAGAACTGATCCAGGCACACAAAGAAACCAGTGGCGGCATGTTCCGTGGTATCCGGCAGGCGCTAGCCTGTGCACGCCCCAACGAAGGCCTGATGCTCGAAGCTCAGGGACCAAAAGACCTTTATAAAGACGCCGATTTTTTACGAGGTATGAAGGTGTTGGGCGACAAGGGCCACAGTTATGAATCCTGGCACTATCACTACCAAAACCCCGAATTCGCGGCCCTGGCGCGCGCGGTACCGGGAACACTGATGGTGCTCGATCACATCGGTACACCTGTGGGCACGGGTGTCTATGCCGACAAGCGTGACGCAGTATTTGAAGAGTGGAAAAAGGATATCGCCGACATCGCCAGTTGTGAAAACACCATCGCCAAGCTAGGTGGTTTTGCCATGCCCGATAACGGCATGGGCTGGATGGGTCGCGACAAGCCACCGACTTCAGACGAATTTGTCGCTGCCCAGGCCGCCTATTACCTGCACGTTATAGAATGCTTTGGCCCAGATCGCTGCATGTTTGAGAGTAACTTCCCGGTAGACAAGCTGTCACTTTCCTACCAGGTATTTGCCAACGGCGTTAAAAAGATCGTTCAGGATTTTTCCGAAGATGAAAAAAATGCGATCTTTTCTGGTACCGCCAAACGGGTTTATCGGCTGTAAAGCTCGCCAAACGAAACGCCACAACTAATGATAAAGGCCAGCACTGCCCTGGCCTTTATCATTTTTAAAACATCGAGCCAGGTTTACAACAAATAAACTTTCCTAGAATTTTTCTCCACTAAAAAATCGTGTCGGATTAACCTCCATAATATGGTTAATGTCTTCATCCGAGACCCCACGCTCCCGAAGTTTCGGGAAGAAATTAACAAAGATATCAGTGAAGGGCATTTCAAACGTTCCATCTTGCATGGATCGCTCCGCTGCATCAGATTCTTCCTTGCTCATCTCCATAATTTTCGCAAGTATATGCATCCCGCGAAGATGACAGAACCTGTCCTGGGCCATCATCAGTTGATCTCGATAGCCACCGTTGAGTAAATGCACGACATTATCGGCGCGTAAATCATCGGGCTGCATGGCTTCATAACCGATGCGGTCAAAGCCGATATACGTGCCGTTATCAACAATCTGCTTATGGTAAGCGGGGTCGGGGTTACCACAGGAATGGCCGATCATACACTTATGCTTCTCTGCGCCATAATCCGCAAAAATCTTTTGCTGATCGGGACCACAACAACCCAGCTCTGTGTGCGTAACAATGGGTACGCCCGTGGCCTTTGAGGCCATAGCCGCCGCCTGGACAAAGGGAATTTCTGCTTCGCTGATATGGGGTTCGCCAGTAGCTACCTTGATCACTCCGGCTTTGATGCCCGTGTTTTCGATTCCTTTTTCTATCTCGTGAATATATAACTCGGCAATCTGCTCGGCGGATTTAGCACGCCAGTAAATCGGCAAGCCGTATTTTTCCCAATAGAAACCGGTAGCACAGACAATGTTCATTTCCGCTTTTTCGGAGACCTCTTTCATCAAACTAACATCCCGCCCCAGTTCAATGGGGCAGGGATCGACAAAAGTTTTAACTCCGTGTTCCTTAAGTGCCTTAAGCCGATTCACCGCATCGCGCACAAAAGCTTTACGATCGAAGGGCATAATTACATCGTACTCAGAACCCGCAAAGGTAATGTAGAGATGTTCGTGAATTAAAGTTCGGCCAACATCACTCGCGCTAATCGGTCCTGTCACTGTATTGACTGTTGTCATTTTTAACTCCGATTTTTATCAATTATTTACCTGACCATCTTAGTATGAACAAAACTGGATAGTAAGGGCAAACGGTCTCCCTGACGATTAGAGCCTGGATATCGAATGCTGTTACCATCAAGCTTCCGCCTACTACCATCGAGACACTATACATACAGCTTTATAAAGGTAGGGTTTAATAAAAACAACACGGCCTAAACCATGATAAAAGAACCCGAATTTCAATACATCCAAACCGATGGCGTTACCCTGCGTGTGGTCGTTAAAGGCCAGGGACCATTGGTGATTTTGCTCCACGGCTTCCCTGAATTCTGGCATTTATGGCGCCACCAGATTGATCCAATTGTGGAAACCGGCTACAAAGTGGCAGTGCCCGATCAACGTGGTTACGGCGGTAGTGATGCACCTGAAGCCGTTGAAGATTACGACATTCTTCACCTGACTGGCGATGTGGTTGGTATCGCCGACGCATTGGGCTACGAACAGTTTATTGTTATCGGTCAGGATTGGGGTTGTATCGTCGCCTGGCATACTGCCCTGTTATATCCAGATCGTGTCAACGCGGTAATGGGTTTATCAGTGCCCTATTGGGGGCGCGCAGAAAGCTCAGACGCATTAATTAATCCACCCGGACTGGATGGCAAATATTGGTATATCCGCAATTTCCAGCAGCCCGAAGCAGAGCTGGGTTTGGAAGCGTACCCAGAAGCCTCTTTGAGAATAATTTACTACGTAATTTCGGCAGATAGCCCACCTGGGTCATGGATGTCTCAGGTAGGTTTCCCCGCCGATGCCAGTATGGCGGAGATGTTTGAAGTGCCCGCTGAATTACCGAAATGGCTTAGCCAGGAAGACCTGGATTACCACGTCACGCAATTTAACAAAAACGGCTTTCGCGGTGGCGTCAACTGGTATCGCAATATAGAGCGCAACTGGGCTCTAACCCCGCAACTGGCCGAGGCCAAATTCACCCAGCCCGCACACTTTATAGCCGGAGCCGAAGACGATGTACTATTGTACGTGCCAGATTGGGAAGAGCGGATGGTCACTCACTTCAAGGATCTGCGCCGCATTAAATTAATAGAGGGCGCAGGGCACTGGCTAATGCTGGAAAAGCCCCAGGAGACCACGGAAGAGATACTGCTATTTTTAGATGATCTTAACTAGCATGAAAACCGAGCTCTTTGCTGGCCTTTATTTAAGCGCTAAACTGCCAAATGAAATAACGATACTCATCAACCATCTGGCTCCTCCATTTATTCCAGGCAATGCCAATAGGCTTCGGCCCACCCCCGCTTTATTTAGATAGAAAAACCAGAAACACACAACAACCCTGGCTTTACAGGGTTTTTCACCTCTAAAGCCTGTTCTCCTGCTATCTCATAGTTCAAGAACTTAGGATTAACGACTTCAGCCATATCACATGACCACCAAGTCTTCGAAAATTCTTCCTCCATTTATATGAATACACTCGATAATTACCAGTCGCCTTGGGCTGGTCAGTTCTGTGACAGAAAGCTTTTCAGTAAGCGCGCCCATCCAGGGAAAAATCTTAAGGTTTTGTTGTCTGCTACATGTGAACTAGCTCACAAAAACACCGTTAAGTGGTTCCTAATTGCCGTTTAGCCGATACCAATGGTTTTTTTTTAAGTTCTAGTAGAGTATCTGGCACTCACTGAATGACCAGATTTACCTCGAAAGCCAGTTCAAGCAAGGCTAGTTCATCTACAGTAGTCTCTCGCAGAGAGAACAGCTTTTTAGCTAAGGATTCAAGGAAACTGTTAGGCCTTTTTTCAAACGCAATACCAGGGATTGGATCAAAACAGGGTATAAGCTATGAATATATTTCGACACGATATCCAGAAAACTGCAGAAACTAAGCTCAGAATAACTGGATCTCTCGTTAATTCTATTATTGGGGTAGCTTTGGCAGCCTTACTCTATACGGGAGCAAGTACCGCCGCCCCCTGGTTAGAAAGCAATACCTTACTGGCCAAAGGCCAGCCTGATGAGTGTTATGCCGGTATTGGTGTACCTTATCCTGCTCTCATTCCTGGGAATCCCCTTTCTTGTCCAGCAGGGAGTGAACCCAAAACCAACCAGGGTTACGCCTGGGGCATTACCGAAGAGGAAGGTGCCGTGTGGGTGGGTACCGGTGCCAACGTTCATTGCGGCACCTTAGCCGACTTTGTTGATGCGATTGGATTTATTACCGACACACTGGGTTTGGCCATAGAACCTTTTGAAGAACCCGGAGAAACTGTGTGTGAGTTTCAACTCAGTCAGAACGCAGTCATGAATCCATCACT
>JAUUYV010000142.1 GCA_030590275.1 Porticoccaceae bacterium | reverse complement strand
TCATTCACGGCTGTCGGACTATCAAAGGCCTTGAGGAAACGACAAACGAATTGCGCGAAGACCTAAAAATTCTCACTAGATCTCTAAAAATGTAAAAAATACAGTAAGATAGGCATATTTTCGCTAGCTCGTAACTAAGAGTCACATAAAGAATATATTGGTGCTTGTTGGTAGATGAGCACAGCAACATAAGTATTAAAGGAATATTGATGAAATTTACTGCTAGCCGGGAAGCCTTGCTTAGACCCTTACAACTCGTAGCGGGTATTGTGGAGCGTCGGCAGACTCTACCGGTGTTGTCTAACGTTTTGGTGACGCTCAAGGACAGCAAGTTGTCGATAACGGGCACGGATCTTGAAGTGGAAATCCGCAGCCAGGTGGAACTGGAGCAGGCAGGCGAGAGTGGTGGGATTACCCTGCCCGCACGCAAATTTGTTGATATCTGTCGCTCTCTTCCAGATGGTGCAGAGATTAAATTTGCTACCGAGGAAGGCCGAGCTATTTTGAGAAGTGGAAGATCTCGTTTTGCTTTGTCTACCTTGCCGGTAAACGAATTTCCCACGGTTGATGAACAGGCTGGCCGCTTATCTTTCTCTGTGCCTCAGGAGCGATTGAAACAGTTAATCGACAAAACTGCCTTTGCTATGGCCCAGCAAGATGTTCGCTATTACCTTAACGGAATGTTGTGGGAGGTAAATGGCGGGCAACTTCGGGCCGTGGCTGCCGATGGGCACCGTTTAGCAATGAGTGATTGCGAGATACAGCTTAATCCCAACAATACCGACAGTGATGAAAAGCCTGAACAATCTATATTGCCTCGTAAGGGGGTGGTGGAGTTGGCGCGTTTACTAGGGGATGGGGAAGATGTAAATGTGGTTATGGGGGCGAACCACGTACGGATAGAGGGCGCGGACTTTTGTTTTACCTCTAAGCTAGTTGATGGGGCATACCCCGATTACGAAAGGGTCTTGCCGAAGGGTGGAACCCAGATATTAGAGGGTCAGCGAGAAGATCTACGTCAAGCATTTCAGCGGGCTGCTATTTTATCTAACGAAAAATACCGTGGGGTGCGTATGCAGGTAGAGGGAGACCAGCTAACGATTATGGCTAATAATCCTGAGCAAGAAACAGCAGAGGAAGAAATCGCGGTAGGTTATACCGGAAGCTCGTTAGAAATAGGCTTTAACGTTAACTACATCATTGATGTGCTTGGGGTCTTAGGCGGCGAGAAAGTTCGCTTCACTTTTGCGGATTCTAACAGTAGTGCTCTGATCGATGACCAGGGAGATGATAAAACGGTCTACGTCATTATGCCCATGCGGCTTTGAGCTTTTACTATTTTTAAGCTATTCCCTGGTGCTTTTCTGCCCCCTTACAAGCCATACAAGTGTATATCAAGCAATTAACTGTAGAAGGAGTGAGGAACCTCGATTCTCCCCAGAGGCTGGAGGTGGCACGCCATATTAATCTCCTGTCGGGTCAAAATGGAGCCGGAAAAACCAGTGTTTTGGAGGCTATCTATATCCTGGGTCGCGGGCGTTCATACCGTGGCCGCTCAATTCGATCTGTTATTAATTCAGGCGCAGATGTTAAGCGGTGTACGGTATTTGGCCTGCTGGGTAAAGAAACGCATGGGGATAAAGGGGGGCTCGCTGAGGCTGATCTACGAATAGGTGTTTCACGTGAAACAAATGGCGGATATCGTTTCAAGGTAGACGGAGAAGTGGCCACATCATCATCTGCTTTGGCTGAAGCCTTGCCATTAGTTTTGATTAACACGGAGAGTTTCCAGTTGTTAGCGGGTGGCCCACAAAACCGTCGTCGCTATATAGACTGGGGTTTGTTTCATACCAGCGCTACTTTTAGGGATGCCTGGCGACAACAGCAACGAGTTCTACGGCATAGGAATGCTTTACTTAAACAGGGTGTTGGTAGTAATAAGCATGCCGAGCTAGACGGTTGGGATGAGCAATTTACTGTATTATCTGAGGAGATCACGGAGTTGCGCCGAAACTACCTTGACGCGATGGAACTGATCATTTTAAAGGTGCTAGATAGCCTGTCAGCGCTAGAAGGAATTAACATTCACTATTACCAGGGCTGGGATAGTGGTAAATCACTGAAAGAAGTCTTAAAGGCCGGGCGGAAGCGGGATATAATGCTCGGTTCAAGTCAGTATGGGCCTCATCGCGCGGATATGCGTATTCGTTTTATTAACCATAAAGCAGCGGATATCCTGTCTCGGGGTCAAACAAAAAGTCTGGTAATGGCCATGATGATCGCCCAAGCGATTCATTATCGAGATCAAACAGGGAATACCAGTGTTTTTTTAATCGATGATTTGCCCGCAGAACTGGATGAGGAGCATCAACACAAAGTCGCTCAGCTTCTAGCTGAGACGGGATGCCAGGTATTTATTACTGGAACTGATGCCGATCAGCTTCTTGCTCCGTGGAGCGCCTTGGGCTGGGGGAAAAAGGATGCACATAGTGGGGTAATTACAGTTGGGAACATCGTTAATGATGTGCATCGTACCGAGCGGTCGATTAAATTGTTTCACGTGAAACAGGGAGTGGTTTCATTGTCTGGCTAAAGCATATGATTTAGACAAACGATGCTTGCTGGTAGATATAAATTCGATATAAATCAGTTAATTATAGGTGTTTTATGAGTGATGATAGCGATAAGGATGTAGGTGATGTCAAACAAGGAGGAACCTATGATTCATCAAGCATTAAGGTGCTTAAAGGCCTGGATGCCGTCAGAAAACGTCCTGGGATGTATATTGGTGATACAGATGATGGCTCTGGATTGCATCATATGGTTTTTGAGTTGGTTGATAATGCGATCGACGAGGCCCTGGCTGGGTTTTGTACTGAAACAACGGTAACTATTCATCCCGATGAGTCGGTCACCGTTACGGATAATGGTCGCGGTATCCCCGTTGGTGTTCATGAGGAAGGCATTTCGGCGGCTGAAGTTATTATGACGGTGCTGCATGCCGGCGGGAAGTTTGATGATAATAGCTATAAGGTTTCTGGTGGCTTGCACGGTGTTGGTGTTTCAGTGGTTAATGCCTTGTCTGAAAAGCTGCAGCTTATTATTCGCAGGGCTGACAAGGTCTATGAGCAGTTTTATAGCCATGGTGTCCCCCAGGCGCCTTTGGCAATAGTTGGGGACAGCACTCATACAGGAACAGAAGTACGTTTCTGGCCATCCGCCGAAACTTTTACTAATATCAGTTTTCACTACGATATTTTGGCCAATCGTCTGCGGGAATTATCCTTCCTTAACTCGGGCGTCAAGATTGAGCTAATCGACCAGCGTAGCGGAAAAAGTAACATATTTCAGTATGATGGAGGTCTAGAGGCCTTTGTTAAATTCCTCAATGAAAACAAAACACCAATTAATAAGGTGGTGTATTTTAATTCGCAACGAGAAGACGGAACATGCGTAGAAGTTGCTCTACAGTGGAACGATGGCTTCCAGGAAAATATTTTTACTTACACTAACAATATTCCACAACGGGATGGTGGCACGCATCTCGCTGGGTTTAGGTCTGCATTAACCCGCACCATGAACACTTATATGGAACGTGAAGGTGTGCTTTCCAAAGCTAAGGTTGCGACCACGGGTGATGATGCCCGCGAAGGTTTGACCGCAATTATTTCGGTAAAAGTCCCCGACCCGAAGTTTTCGTCGCAGACCAAGGATAAGTTGGTCAGTTCCGAGGTTAAAACCGCTGTAGAGCAAGAAATGGGTAAGGCCTTCCATGACTATCTGCTGGAGAGCCCCCAGGAAGCAAAAATCATTGTTGGTAAGGTTATTGATGCTGCTCGTGCGCGGGAAGCTGCTCGCAAGGCGCGGGAAATGACTCGGCGCAAGGGAGCGCTCGACCTGGCAGGCTTACCCGGTAAACTGGCTGATTGTCAGCAAAAAGATCCAGCACTTTCCGAGATTTACCTTGTGGAGGGCGATTCGGCGGGTGGTTCCGCTAAGCAGGGCAGGGACCGGCGAACTCAGGCGATCTTACCTCTAAAGGGTAAAATTCTAAACGTCGAAAAAGCACGTTTTGACAAAATGCTTTCCAGCGTCGAAATTGGCACTCTCATTACTGCTCTGGGCTGTGGTATTGGTGCTAGTGAGTTTGATGCGGATAAGCTCCGCTATCACACGATTGTCATAATGACGGATGCGGATGTGGATGGGTCGCATATCCGTACATTATTACTGACCTTTTTCTTCCGTCAAATGCGTGAGTTGGTGGAGAGAGGGCATATCTACATTGCTCAGCCCCCACTCTATAAAATTACTAAGGGCAAGCAGGAACAGTATCTAAAAGATGATGATGCTTTAACGGAATTTCTGACGCAATCAGCCATAGAAGGCGCGGGTTTGTGTGTTAATGCAGAAGCGCCACCGATTACGGGTCAGGCCTTGTCCGATTTGGTAGATGATTATCGCAGTGCAATGGTGATGGTCGAGCGTATGTCCCGAGCGTATCCTGTTGAATTGTTGAAAGCCCTCATTTACCTTCCGGTTTTGAGTGTCGAGGATTTAAGGGACAGAGACATTGTAGCTGAATGGGCAGGTCGCTTAGGGGCTAGTTTGAGTGAAACCGGCGACCAAAATGATCGTTATCACCTGACGGTCCACCATGACGCCGAGCGTAATATCTATTTCCCTCAATGTATGGCCATAACTCATGGGGTAGAGTATAACTATTTGATTTCAAGTGATTTTTTAGCATCACAAGAATATCTTGCCATTGTAGAGCCTGGAAAAACCATCAATGGCTTGCTCAAACCGGGAGCCTATATAAGCCGGGGTGAAAGGAAGCTAGTTGTCGATGACTTCGAAAAGGTGATCGATTGGTTAATGCACGAAGGCCGTCGAGGTTATTCAGTGCAGCGTTATAAGGGTTTGGGGGAGATGAATCCCGAACAGTTGTGGGATACTACGATGGATCCGGAGAATCGTCGCATGCTGAAAGTCACAGTAGAAGATGCAGTGACAGCTGACCAGATGTTCAATACCTTGATGGGGGATCATGTTGAGCCGCGTCGAGAGTTTATTGAAACTCATGCCTTGTCAGTGGTTAACCTCGATATATAGTGGGGTAGTAAGTACTCACTTTCGCGTTCTATGAGTTAATTATGGGCCTGTAGGTGAAGACCTATTAGAGATAAAGGGTTCT
Organism: Porticoccaceae bacterium; assembly: GCA_030590275.1. The sequence goes on along the minus strand of JAUUYV010000142.1, from coordinate 488 downwards.
GCCAAGTGGATAATGTAGGGAAAGGAGCCTGGAATATTACTAGTGTTAGGGTTTTAATTCCAAAAAGTATTGTCGTCTTTGCGCCGACCTTTACTTTTTCGTTGGTCTTCATTGTCGAGGTCAAAGCGAATCTCCCCACGTCGATCTGTACCCTCGCGGCGCGTACTCTTACGCTGCTCTGGGCCTTTGTGTTCTTCTTTCGTTGGCGTATCTGAACTCTCGCCTAGCTTATCATCGCTGGGCTTATCATTGTTGTTCATTGAGACTTCTCCTTCCCCTCTGGTAAGGAAGTTTAACACAGGGGGAAACAGGGGGTTAAGAGAAGCCCTTAAGCGTGGTTTCCATCCAGTCCTGTACTTCATTGGTGAGATTTTTGTTGTTGTAGCCTTTAGGGTCGATAGCCTTTCCAAACACTACGTGGATGGTCCCCGGATATTTGATAAATTGATGGGCCGGCCAGCAGGCTCCAGCGTTGTGGCAGATCGGTA
>JAUUYV010000286.1 GCA_030590275.1 Porticoccaceae bacterium | reverse complement strand
TGGCCAAACCTGGCGCATTATCTGTCCAGTCATTTTGCCAGCAGTGTGTTCGCCCCAACCATTGCTAGCGCGAGAAAAGCTGTCTTCAAAATGTTGGCTAAAGCACCTGGATAAGTTGTGATCAAAGCCATTAGGTTAATCGAAAGCCACTAAGTTAATCGCTTAAGCAAAAGTACCAGGGTGACGAACAGGGCACAGGATCCGACAGCGAAGCTGTTATCGGTAAGACTCGACGAAAACACTAAGATAAAACCCTGCCCTTTAATCAGCGCAGAAAAACTCGACACACAAAGTGGGATCAAAAAAAGCCGAAATACCTGCCACCGCTCAAGGTTTCTAATACCACCAACGGGTAATACACTTAAGACCAAACCGGTGCCTATCACACCGCTGATTCCTAGCGAATTCAGCCACAAGCGCGGAGATGGATCGAAGTACAAACTTACCATCACCCCATACCAGATCAGATAACACCACAACACGACCTTTCCCAGAGGCAACTCTCTGAGATATTGAATTGCACTCACTCGGTATTAACCATCGTAAAGTCAGGGTGGAACAATACCAAAGCCCTCTTGATGGCCGGCATATTGGGCAATCTGCGGATGCTCATTGCCCGGCAGCAGCTCCAAAATACTGTGGGAACAGTTGTGCATTCGCGGCGGCTCCCAGAACTGGCTAAGTGGACGCCCCTCATAGTGGCACAACAGAGACTTGATCCACGCACCATGGCTCACTATCGCCACCTCGGTATCCCGATTCTGCGCAATAATATCCTGTGCCGCAGCCAGGGCCCGCTGCTGTAAACCGACAAAAGTCTCCGCGCCCTGATAATTAAATTGATGGGGCGCATTACGAAAATGGTGGATGTCCAGGGGGTAGGCAAGCTCAACTTCCGAATACAACCGCCCCTCCCAATCCGCCAGAAAAATTTCCCTCAGCTCGTCCAGATAAATAAATTCCACATCGCGAGAAGCAAAAGCCAGGGCAGCAGTATCCCGAGCACGCTCGCTGGAACTCACATAGACCCGGCTTATGGGAATATGTGCTAATTCGTCTTTCAGGGCCTCGGCCTGACCACGCCCAATAGCATTGAGCGTGGCATCGGTCTGACCCTGAATTCTACCTTCGGCATTCCAGACCGTTTCACCATGACGAATAAGATGCAAACGCATCACTGGGGAACCCCCGGCAAAATAGTTACCCAACCTGGCTTCATCGCTAAAACTCTCTGCAAATTAATACCTAAGGAGCAAGCCGGGTAATCACCCAGCTCCTGTTTTCACCATCATCGGTTTTTAACAAATACTGAAACCGATCATGCAAACGGCTTTCACCACCCTGCCAAAATTGAAACTCAGTGGGCTGCACCCGAAACCCACCCCAAAAATCAGGAGCCTGGATTTCCTTGCCATCAAATTGCTGTTCGAAGCGAGCAAATGCCGCTTCCAGTTCAGCCCGTGAAGCCAGGGGCTGACTTTGATTAGATGCCCAGGCTGCGAGCTGACTCTCCCGAGGACGAGCGGCAAAATAGTTTTCAACCTCTTGCCGGGATACCGCCTCGGCCCTACCACCCACACTGACCTGACGATCTAACAAAAACCAGGGAAAATGCAAACTGACATCGCCATTATTTTTTATATGCTCGGCTTTGTGACTCTGGAGATTGGTATAGAACACAAACCCCGCTTTATCAAAGCCCTTAAGTAATACCGCCCGATGCCAGGGCTTGCCCTCCTCATCCAGAGAGGCAAGCGTCATAGCAGTAGGATCTTTGATGTTTGAAGCCAGAGCATTATCCAGCCAAAGCTGAAACTGCACAAAGGGGCTGTCGGACAGAGACGCGCGAGTCAATGTCCCGTATTTATATTCCCGCCGCTTATGCTCAATAGCCATGACTCAAACCCTTACTGCCAACACACGTTTAATAATAAGTGGGATTAACTAAGGCTGAATCTATAAACTCATACCGCCATCAACAATCGTACAAGTTCCCGTCGTATAACTACCCGCATCGGACACCAGATATAAAACAGAACCCGCCATCTCTTTAGGCTCGGCGTGACGCCCCATGGGAATTCTGGACATTAATTCCTGGTGAATATCCTCGTTAGTAAACAGTGCTCCGGCAAACCTGGTTTTGGTTAAACCCGGTAACAGCGCGTTGACGCGGATATTTTCACCCCCACACTCGATAGCAAAGGTTTGGGTCATACTCACAATAGCTGCTTTGGTAATGGAATAGATTCCCTGCTGTGGTCCCGGTGATAAAGCGTTGATGGATGAAGTATTCACGATACTACCTCCACCGTGTTCGCGCATCAGCTTGACCGCTTCCACCGACATATAAAAATAACCGCGGATATTAACGTCGAGGGTTTTCTGAAAGGATCCGATATCGGTATCCACTACGTGACCAAAGTAGGGATTAGCCGCGGCATTGTTAATGAGGATATCGAGACGACCACGGGTGTCCCGAATATGGGCAAAAATAGCACTGATCTGGTCCAGGTCACCAATATGGCAGGGAAACGCCTCGGCACTACCACCCGCCGCCTTTATTTCATCGACAACCTTTTGGCAGCTCTCAACTTTACGACTAGACACAATGACATGGGCACCCTGCTCTGCCAATAATGTTGCGATGGCCTCACCAATACCCCGACTGGCGCCGGTGACCAATGCTATTTTCCCACTTAGATCAAATAAATCGGTCGCCATATTGTTTCTCTTTGTAGATGTTTTTTATCAGCGTTCTATTTTTTATCGCTAAGGTAGAGGGCCGACTGTGGCCGCCTTATTATCATGTTTAGTTTTCACTATATCGCAACGCTATTTCTTTGAAAGTTCGAATCTTCTTCTGATAATTTGCAATATATGCCGTCACCGATATTCCTAATGACTTAACGGAGGCCTATATAGACATAACCAAATGGCCACCATCCACCGGCAAGGCCGCACCATTAATAAATGATCCCGCATCACTAGCTAGCAACAACAGGGGACCATCTATCTCGTGCATCTCTCCGATTCGCTTGCCAGGAGTAGACGCAATATATTTTTGTCCCGCTTCACTCTCAAAGTATTCATCATTCATTTCTGTTTTAAAGTAACCGGGGCAAATGGCATTCACGCGGATATTTTTCCCCGCCAGCTCCAGGGCCATATGCTTGGTTAACTGGATCACCCCGGCCTTGGAGGTTGAATAAATGCCATGACCCATACTGGTCGCCATCCCT
>JAUUYV010000161.1 GCA_030590275.1 Porticoccaceae bacterium | reverse complement strand
TCCTGGAAGGTAAACCAATGCATGGCACTCGGCAGCAAAGTTTCCAGTAAGGCGCCTAGTAGTCCTAATATCAAAACCACCACCACCACGGGGACCTGTTTTGCCTGGTGTGCTAAACCGATTCCCGTGCTGGAACGTGACCAGCTGCGCTGTGCTTGCCTGTGTGCTGATGTATCTGTCGGTGTGGATACCAGGTTTTGATACTGTTTAAGCACAGCGAATGCAACAGGGACTTCCTGCTGCCGTGAGACCCGCAGCAAGCACTCATTATCAGCTTTAGAAATAGAGTATTTGACTCGATAACGATCCAGTTCCATGCCTAGTAGTTCGATATCTAGATCGCGAGGGAGGCTGGTTACAGTGATCCAGTTGTCGGACTTAGTCATAGTTAAAAACTGACCTATCTGTTTACGCGGCCAGAATCCAGACGACTACCCCAACCTAATTTGCTACGACAAACCTCATAGAAGTTATGTTCCAGGGGATGAATTAAACGCACTGGGTCAGAGTTTTTCTGAACATGAATAGAGTCTCCAGGCTCTATTTCAATTTCGTACTGACCATCACAGGTCGCCTTGGGGTGTAAGTCGTTAAGAGGGCCCACACGAATCTCAAGCGCGTTATCGCCGCTCACGACAATAGGACGACTGCTCAGGGTATGTGGGTTAATAGGCACCAATACCAGGACATCAAGTTCTGGGCACACGATGGGGCCACCTGCAGACAGAGCGTAAGCGGTAGAACCGGTGGGCGTAGAAATGATCAGGCCATCGGAGCGCTGACTATAGACAAACGAATTATTGATGTAGAGCTCAATCTCCATCATGCGCATAGACCGACCTGGGTTAAGGACTACATCGTTTAGAGCGGTACCAGAACCAATAGGTTTGCCGTTTCGCTTGACCGTAACTTCGAGTAAAAAACGCTCGGATATCTGATATTCTCCGGCCAGTACTCGTCCTATTCCATGCTCCATATGTTCTGGCGAGATATCGGTTAAGAAGCCAAGCCGCCCGCGGTTTAAGCCGAGCATGGGAACATCGTAATTCACCAGCGCGCGCGCGGCACCTAGCATGCTGCCGTCGCCGCCGACGACAATTACGAGGTCGAGCTCCGCGCCGCTCACCGACTTGCGGTCAACGACTTCAATAGATGAATCAGCTAGTAAATTTGCGGTATTGGTTTCTGCAATTACAGTGCGGCCATCGGCCTTGAGAAACGCGATTAGACGATTAAGGCTATCTACCACCTTGGGGTGTTGAAGTTGGGCCACTACGCCTATGCGTTGGAACTGTGCCATTAAAGACCTGCTGGTTGGCGAATACCTGCGAATTATACACAAGCTTGGCCCTCATAGGCCGAGCCTCATAAATTTAATAGGTTGCTTTAATAATACACATTAACCAGTTGTTATTTATCAGTATTACAACCCTACGTTCGGGTTTTAAGTTTACGCTGGCTGCTATCTCCTGAAGTAATCGCCATCGATATCTGCACCGTGATTTGAAACCCGTTTAAAGCCGGATACTATAGAGAGCTTGTATTGGTCCACTTTAAAATCACTAGTTTGGACTTCGCAATCCGATTTAAGGACAAAAGTGAGTGAAGTAATGCACCTATGGTTCTGCTCAGTATGAGTCGTTACAATCTTGATTAATATGCTTTCAAAAACAATAAAGGCAAAGTGGAATATCTCCTATGGCAAGCAATACAGACGGAACTATCGGTAGTGCTGATACTACAACAGGCAAACATCTACGTGGCAAATACGCTATCGCCGGTATTGGCGAAACCGAGTTTATGCGAGGCTCGGGCTGCACCACACGTACTCTGGGAACCCGAGCGGTGCGTGCGGCGATGGAAGATGCAGGGCTTGGGCCGGGAGATGTCGACGGCATGTTGTCCTACTCCAACAATGATTCCACTCCATCGACAGTAATTGCCGGGGATCTTGGCATCAGACCCAATTTTTATATGGATGTCTATGGCGGAGGTTCCTCCACTGAAGCACTGATTGGCATTGCTATTGGCGTAATCGAAGCTGGAATGTGTAAAACGGTAGCCATCTTCCGCGCCATGAACGGTTATTCGCAGGTACGCATCGGTGGCACCGGAGGCGCTGGCGGTCGCGCCCCGCTCAGCAGCGCAGGTTTATTTGGCCGAGCCTATGGCCTGATGAGCGCGGGGCAAATGTTTAGCCAGTCTTTCATGCGTCATATGTATGACTACGGTACTACCCCTGAACAGATTGCCATGGTCAAGGTGATCCACAGCGAGCATGCGTCGAACAACCCCAAGGCCTATTATAAAACACGGGTGACGGTGGACGATGTATTGAATAGCCGGATGATTGTCAAACCGCTGCACCTGCTCGACTGTTGTGTAGAAACCGATAACGGTAATTGCATTATTGTTACTAGCGCCGACCGCGCTCGAGACTGTCGTCATCGGCCGGCATTGATTCAATCTGTCGTGGGGCGATGCAGTAAACCGCGTACTGATATGCATTACCAGCACGGTCCAATCTCTACCACGGCAGGATACTACGGAAAGGATATCCTCTGGCCCAACGCGGGAGTCGGCCCGGAGGATATAGATGTTACCGGTTCATACGATGCCTTTACTTTTACCACTATGTTACAACTGGAGGATTATGGTTTTTGCAAAAAAGGTGAAGGCGGGGATTACGTTAGTAATGGCACCATGCGTCTTGGTGGCAGGCGCCCCAATAACACCAGCGGCGGCCATCTTTGTGAAGGCTATACCCACGGATTAAATATGGTCATCGAAAATGTCCGCCAATTACGTGGCGACATCGATGATTCCTGTCCTGTGGGTTCAGATGATCGACGCCAGCACACTTACGATTACAGTGAAGGTGGCTGTCGACAGGTCAGAGGTGTAGAGCTAACAGCTAATCTTGGCTGGGCCGGCCCTCAAACCGGTTCGGCCATGGTTATGGCAAAAGGTTAGGCAGTTTAGACATTAGTGAGCACTTAAACATTAGTGACAACACGCTGATTGCAGCAAAGGAAAATATTATGCTCATAGAAGGAGAATACCTTGGCATGTCACTCCGGATAAACGATCTGGATAAGGAGAGTCAGGAATTTTTTGGTCATTGCGCCAATCACCAGCTGCACCTGCAAAAATGCAGTGTTTGCGATTTGATGCGCTATCCACCGACAACTGCCTGTCCATGGTGCGCCAGTCCAAAAGCCACCTGGGCAGCGGTTGAAGGCAAAGGTACATTGCATTCCTATGGAGAGGTCCATCAGGCGATACAGCCGGCGTTCAGGGATCACTCACCCTACATGCTGGTGTTGGTGGATCTCGATACCCAGAATGGTCAGCCCACCGAGCATGAAGCGTTGCGAATTATCGGTAATCTGGTAACAGCAGATGGCGAGCTGGCTCCACCAGAGCTGGTTGAATTGGTGGGTATTGGTAGCCGACTTCGTATTGTGTTTAAAGATGCGGGAGAAGGCATTTCGATCCCGCTCTGGACTATCGACGAAACAGCTGAGCAACCGGTTCCCTGGCGTTATCCTGAAAATAAAGGTTAAACCCGTAACCAGCAGGTTCTGAATCAATCGGGCCGCTATTGATTCTCAAATACCGAATACCGGAATCTCACCATGAGCCAAAGCAATCAGTTTAATGCCCAGAACCATCTCGATGCCATTACACGGGACGGATATTGCATAGTCGAGAATGTCATAGAGCCGAATTTGATTAAAGAAATAACGGAACACATCGAAAGCCTGGAAGCTGAAGGAAAGCTCCCTCTTTGCCAGAATAACTTCGAGGGCTTCCGAACTGCCCGTCTCTTCAATCTGCTGAAATACGACAGCATTTTCGACCAGATACCCATTAACGATAAGCTCTTATCCATAGCTGAGGGTGTTCTGGACGATGGGCTCCTGCTCTCTTCCATTGGAGCGATGATGATACACCCCGGAGAAACCGCTCAACCCATCCATGCGGATACTCAGCTTATTAACTTACCGCGACCTCATATTCCTATTTCCTTGTCCTGCATGCTGGCTATTTCAGATTACACAGCCGGCAACGGTACCACTCGCTTGCTACCCAGGAGTCATCTGAGGCCCGAAGCTCCGAGCTATGGGCTCGAGGTGCCAGAAGCTATCCCTATAGAGTTTAGTGCCGGGAGTGCACTGTTTTTTAATAGCCAGATCTGGCACGGTGGCGGTGCTAACCAGTCAACGAAACCTCGTGTAGGTGTCGTCCTCGCTTATTGCGCGGGCTGGATGCGTCCCCAGGAAAACACCATGTTGGGCCTAAGCCAGGAACGTACCCGGGAGCTACCGCGACGCCTTCAGGAGCTACTTGGCTACGGTATTTATAAAGGGCAGTGGGGTCATATCGAAAAGCATGATCCCATCCAATTGCTCGGCATATCCGCCGGACAAGGTATGGTTTGGGATGCAAGTGAGCGCGCTATATCCCGGGAAAGCAATTCGAGTAAAGAAGTAGGAAAACCGGGATTAGCTTGAGGCCTGTTTATCATTAATAGAGTAAGGCAATAGCGATACCGCTATTCTTAGGTCAACATTCCCTATAGCAGACTCGACGACATATGCTGCGGGTTCCTCTAAGCACACTGGCCCACAGTTGCCAGTAAGCCGAGCTAGCCGTATTGCCGAGTTTAGGCTGTCACTACGTATCCGCCCCCCTCTCCTCTTCTCCGCAGCGGTGCTATACCCTACTTCGAGCCACTAAAATACACCCTTTCAAATCCTATAAATTAGTTTACATATAGTATATAATTATTTGTTATTTAACGATAAATAACCATTAGTGCGATGGTTGTTATTGTCATTATTCAACCAGTAACAAAGCGTTTGCTGGCCTATCAACAGCAAGACGGTGGAGCCTGGCTGATGCCACTCTGCCATTGCTTAAGAGAGAACAGGAATGTCGCATTATCCTACAAAGGCACGTTCAATCGCTTTGGTCATGATTGTCCCATGTTTGTGTGTATCAGCCTCTGCCAGTGCTGACGGCATAAAAAAAATATTGAGCGAGAGTGATATTGCCCTGGAACTACGTTACCGCTACGAGTTCGTCGACCAGGATGGCAAGTCTGAAGATGCTCGCGCTTCAACGTTACGTTCTAGAATTATTATGAAATCAGGGGTAGTCGGAGGTTTTCACGGTCTGATAGAAGCCGATAACGTCGGATATCTGGGCGATGATGCCTTTAACAACACCGAAAATGGCAGAATAAACTATCCTGTAGTTGCCGATCCCGACTACACCGAAATTAATCAGGTTCTTATCACTTATGCTTTTGATGATAAAAATAAAGCGATACTCGGCCGCCAGCGAAT
>JAUUYV010000281.1 GCA_030590275.1 Porticoccaceae bacterium | reverse complement strand
TGACAGTATATTTCGCCAATACTCATCGGGGAAAGAAAAGTGTCCAGCTTAACCTGAAAACTGAAGAAGGACGAGAAATGGCCCTACGTCTGGCCGAGCAGGCCGATGTGGTAATAGAAGCCTTCAGGCCGGGGGTTGTTCAGCGCCTCGGTGTTGCTTACGACGACATCAAGACACGTAATCCCGGAGTGGTATACGCCTCGCTTTCAGCGTTTGGACAGACTGGCCCCTACGTAAAGAAGCCCGCCCACGACCTGGCTACCGAGGCCTATGCAGGCATCCTTAGCACCAACCTGGGCTTCGATGGCAAGCCGGCAATTCCGGCAATTCCTAATGCCGACATGCTGACTTCAATGATGGGTTTGTCCGCGGTGTTAATGGCTTTACTGCGCCGCAAGGATACCGGCGAGGGAGACTATATTGATCTGGCAATGATGGATTCACTGATCGCCTGCGTCCCCAACAATATGGGGCCGGTATTTGCCGATAAGAAACCGCCGGTAGTCAAGGAAGAACGCACCTGGGGCGGTTATGCGTTGTACAATATTTATCAGACCAAAGACGATAAATACGTTGTGCTTGGAGCATCCGAATTGCACTTTGCGGTTAACGTGCTCAATAAAATGGGGCGACCCGACCTGATCGAATTTTGCGAGCCGCCTCCCGGCCCTACCCAGGAACCGGTCAAAGTATTTTTGCGGGAGACCTTCCTCAGTAAAACTCAGGCCGAATGGATCGACTGGTTTGAAGATGTGGAAGCAGCCTTTGCCCCCGTGAACGACCTACGTCAAGGTGCCGACGATCCACAAATCCGCGCGCGGGAAATGATTATCGAGGACAGCAGGGGCTGGGAACATATTGGCATACCCATCAAATTCAGCAAAGAACCGGGCCAAATTAACTTCGAGGCACCTGAGCTGGGCGCTCACAATATGGAGATGGCACGTTCGGTAGGTTTTTCGGAGGACGAAATTAACACGATGATAGAAAAAGGGGTTTTTGGTACAGACTGACTAGCGGGGCCAGACGGTCTCCCTGGCACGCTAGCACCAACAGCTGCTGTAACGCTACCTGCCCTAAACCAGGCCTTTCAGCAACACACCTATACCATAGGCCATACTGGCAGCTACCCCACCGATAGCCACAGTTTCCACACTGGAAACCAACCAGGACTGGTTTACAAAACGGGCCTTTAGAGCTCCCACCCACATAAACGCAAAAGCAGTCATCAAGCTACTCCATAAAAAGGGTGTAGCAATTGCACCAGGATGCATCCAGTTCCATAAATAGGGTAAAAGCGGAATTAGACCAACTATCGAAAATGCGATAAAAGTTGCCAAACCCGCAGTACGTGCATTGTGATCATGCAAGGACATGCCATGTTCTTCCTGCAACATAGTGTCAACCCAGCGGTCCTTATCGGCGGTTATTACTCCCACCACCTGCTCTAACAACTCGCCCTCAAATCCTTTATTGGCGTAAATCTGACGCACCTCTTCGCGTTCACCTTCTGGCCATTTAATCACTTCATCCAGCTCGCGCTTGCGGGCCTGATCCCGATACTGGTTTTCTGCCCGAGTGCCCAGATAATTGCTAACCGCCATGCTAAAACCGTCAGCTACCAAATTAGCAAAACCGAGAATAATCATAATACCGGGAGAAAGCCCTGCCCCGGCAACCCCCGCCACCACCGCAAAGGTGGTAACGGCACCGTCGATAGCACCGTAGACAAAGTCTTTTAAATAAATCGAGCCAGGACCCGCTTTCAAGCGTTCAGCTATCTGACTAGGAGAATGCTTTGCCTTGTATTCATCGCGAGTCTCAGTACGAATGCTGCTTGGCATGACAAAAAATCCTCGTGGATAGCTTTCTATTTTAACGGATTTATTAATGGAAAGTATGGCTACCGAACTATAAGCCTCAGGGCAAACGGCTATCTATGCTTACCGAGAATATCGGCATATCCCCATCCGCGCTAAATTCCTTGCCCAGCGCTATCGGGCCAAAGCGGCCTTGATAATCACCGCTTGCTGGCATTGGCGTGCCGCCGTGCGCGACACGAGCGACTATTTCAAGCCGGGAAACCGATGAAAAATCCCGCCCCGGCATTAGCGCCTGTTCATTTCGGAATTCCAGCACCAATGGCAAATCGGCAACCTTTAAACGACGCGCCATTATCGGCATTCGCGAGCCCTGCCATTCCCGTATATACACAAATAATAATGTTTCCGGGGCAGCCTTCAGGCCATCTGTGAGAGAAATAGACACTTTAATACCGCTACCGGAATAACTGGAGCCACTGACTTCGGCCTCCCCACCGTCACTCGCATCACCACCTCCTGCAGCTTTCAGGCGAGCGCGGGCTGACGCCATACCTGCACGCATAGCATTAGCTGAATCAGAACCAGGCGGCAGATAATTCAAAGCGCGATTCCAGTCATCTAATGCCGCCTGATAGTCTCCAAGAGCATAGGCACCAATGCCCCGCAGACCCAGCGCAGAAGGTTGATTACTGTCCACTCGCAAAATATCTTGCAGCTGAGCTGATACTTCGCCGCTTACCGTATTACCCGCCGCCAGAAACAGGATCTGGGCGTACTCAGAACGTATGGTGAGGTCTTCTGGATCTAACGACAAAGCCTCTTCATAGGCCTTCTGGGACAGGACTGATTTTCCATCCTGATGATAAAGACGTGCCAGTAATACCCAATAAACCAGATTATCGGGATGCTTATTAAGACGCAGTCGAATTTTTTCGGCGAGGGCAGGTCGAGTATCATCGTTTACTGTTTCGAGGCCACTCTTAATATCCAGGTCCGCTGCGGCACCCAAATAGTGATACCCAACAAAGGAAACAACCAGGACTAATACTGCGCTGGCTACTAATACCCAGGAACCACTTCGCTGGTGGGCGAGCGCTCTTGCTTTAACAGCACCTGTTTCTGCGACATCTGTTTCAACAACATCCTCCAGCAAGCAACGCTGGGCCTCGACCAGCAGGGCCCGATGCTGTTGAGCGTCAATTTGCCCCTCGGCTAATTGAGCATCCAGCTCCAGCTCTCGTTCCCGAAAGATATCGATATTGGATTGGCTTGAACCCTGGGGAGAGCGTGTTTTATCGTGTTGACGAGCATCGCCAGTAAAAAAAACAGCGCCCAGAAAGCCAAGAGCAAGTAAGGCCATTAAGCCAAAGCCCAGCCAAAGCATCAACGTCCGTCCTTATTGACAGCTTGAGCCTGATTGACAGCTTGAGACTGGTTAGCAGCTTGAGTCCAATGAGTAGCCTGACTCTGATCAGCTTCCAAAACTCTGTTCAACGCAGCTTGCTCTTCTGCACTAAGCTGGGCAAGGTCGCCAGAATCGGCTCTACGGCGCACCACCATAAACAAAGCTATTACAGCTATCAGCAGCAGTA
>JAUUYV010000187.1 GCA_030590275.1 Porticoccaceae bacterium | reverse complement strand
TTTTTTTTCTACCTTGAAGGTATGGGATCGGGCGGGTAGGCGAAAGGATTGTGATTCAGTTTTTTGTATCTTTCCGTCGATAGAAAGTTTACTGCCTGGGGGTTGAATCGACACTTCGATGGTGCCGAGTCTGGCCTTTAAGGAGACTTTAAGTTCCTCCTGGGCTCCGGAAGCGAACTTAATGGTGCGCGTCACGTTGCTGTAACCGGCGAGGAATACGCTGAGCTTATGGTCGCGGTCGGGAGACAATTCGAGAGTGAGTGGTGTTACGCCTCGGTATTGCTTGTCTACAGTGACACTCGCACCCCCTGGTTGGCTGCTTATTGTTAAGGCGGCATTCGCAGGAGCCAGGGTAACGGTTCCTAAATCAAGTGTTTGGCCGGGTTCGATTTCGATGATTTTGGTCCAGGTTTTATAGCCGGGGAGGAAAAGGCTGAGTTCCTGCCCCTTATCTGCAGTGAGAGTAGCTGGCGTTGTGCCTTGTTGCTTGTTAGCCAGCTTAATGGTCGCGCCGAGAGGTTTCGATGTGATGGTAATATCGCCCCAGGCCGGTTCCAGGGTGGTTTTAAAGGTTTGGGTTTTGTCGAGTCCCTCTATCTCAATGGTGTGTTCTTGCTGCAGATAGCGAGGGTGGTTTAAGGTGAGTTTGTGAGCGCCGGACGTCAGTTTATGCACCGTGAGGGGAGTAGCTCCATACTCATTGCCATCGACGGTGGGCAGTGCTCCAGGGGGAAGGGTGGTGATAGTGAGATGGCCGGGTAGCTTGTTCAGGGTAATGGTATGCCGTTGATTGTCGCTGTCATCGACTTTAAGTGCCTGGTCATAAGTCTGATAGCCTTCGGCAAGTGCCCGCAATTGATAGTCGCCAGGTCGGATCAGGAAGTGGTCGGCGAAGCGAATACGAAAACCGCCGTCGATATCCACTGACGTCTCTGCTGGTGTAAGCTCGATGACTACAGATTTGGCGGAACCTAGAAACCACAACACCATAATAGCCGCAAACAGACAGCTTGCCGTTAGTGGCCACCATAGCCCTAAATTGCGGCGGGAACGCTTCCGATGTTGATCCAGTGGCGCAAACTCTACCGGATTGATTGGAGTGTTGCCGCTAATGTTTTCTTTTTTCGGAGAGTCTGAATTGTCTACCATAGATGACTTCAACAGCCTGTTCAGAGGTTCCTAGATGGTTTCATCACACTGTACCTGCACCACCTGCGGATTGGCACCCTCTGCAGTGACGCTAAATTCGACTCTTACATCTCGATAACCCTTTCGATAACCCTTTGCCACGTAGCGCCCGGGTGTTAGCTCTATTTGCTTACGGGTAAAGGCGCCCAGCACTCCTGTTTTAAGCAGGGTAATGTTAGTGAGATTATCGGATTGTAATATCAGCGACACTGGTAGGCGGGCAGTGCTCAATACTTGCTGTAAACCCCCTATCTGTTCTCCAAGTTTGGCGCCGGGGTCGCTGATACCCTGGGCATCGGCTAATAGTTGCTCTGCCCTGCGGTAGATAGAGGTTGAGGATAGACGTAAGGGGTCGGCTAGTATGACCTTGATTTTGTCATCCAGCTCGGCACGAGTACTTGCTCGAATTTGCCCGACCCGGGCTTCAGTCATGGTGTTATCGTACTTCAGCGCCTGTTGGTAATGCCGGGTCGCGTCCCGCCAGTTTTCCTGTTTTTCGTTGGCTCGCGCCTGCTTAAGTAGCCTTTCTATTTGAGTCTCGGTTTGTCGTGCCTGTGCCTCGGCCAAAGCAGAGCGGGCACCGGAGGAATCAGGAACAACTGACAGTGCCTGTTTGAAAGCGCTCACCGCGCGCGGGTAGTCGCCCGAATTTAAGTGGTTAAATCCTGCACTCATCGCATTTTGATAGCGAGCATCATCGATATCTTGTTGTGCCCGCTTTTGGCCGGTGCGGGCCAGGGAGTGGTTGGGGTCAAGTGTCAGTGCCTGCTCGAAGGCGGCAAGCGCTCCGTTTGGGGTGCCCTTCTTGAGTAGTTGCTCGCCGTTAGCTATGTGCTTCAGTACTTCGGGTAGTACGTTTAAGCGCGCCATCCCTTGCTTTGCTTCAGTATGTGTTGGATCGATAGCAAGGGCGGTGCCAAATGACTCCGTAGCGCTATCGGCATTGCCTGCTTCTAACTCTGAGAATCCCTTACTAAGAGCCTGTTTTAATCGTGGTTCAACTTGAGCCTCTAGTCTGTCGAGATTTGCTTCAGCGCTGCTGTAAGCCTGAAGAGACTTTGAGTAGAGCTGTTCGCGATAATAGAGCTCGCCCTCTTGTAACTCAGCCAGCGCTGCTTGATATTCGTTTGCAGCCCATACCTCGATATTTTTATCTTCCAATGCACTTTGTTTTTCACCAATACGGATCAGGGCATCCTGTACTAATCTGCGAGCCTTTAACTCCCCCTGTTCGATAACAGGAGACGATTGTTGTGGGGCCTTAGTAGTGTCAGTGGGTGAGTTTTTCTCATCATCCCTGGCGGAATCCTGCTGCTGTCGGTCGGCCACAATACCGGGCAGTAAAAACACTACGGCGAGAGCCACAATCGCACAGACCGCCAGGGCAATCAGCACCGTGGGTCGCTTTTCTACCTGAGTTATGGGAGAAGAATCCGAATCCTGGTCAATGTTTTTTGACCCGGGGTTAGGAGCGGTCAGGTCGATTTCTGCCGCCTGTATAGGATGGACATCCTCTCGCTGCTTATCGGTGTTAGTTGGTTCAGACTGAGTCATCAGGGTGTTATCAATTGGGTGATGTATTCGTTAATTCGTAAGAATGGGGTTCGGGGTGGGTTATCCGCTGTTTTCCGCCTGGTAGATTTGTTGCAGGAGCTCTCGCCATTGTTGGTATTGGCTTTCCACATTTCCAGTCAGGGTGATGGTGCGGTCCTCCAGATCGATTACCTGGGGTTCTAGTTCTGCTTCCAGGGATTGCCCAAGTTCAGCAAGTGCTTCGACATGTATCTGCGCTTCGGCGCGTTTACCGAGGCCACTTTGCACGAGTAAGCCGCCAGAGCCGATGGCCACTGCGCCTGCTGTTCGTGCCGCGCCATCATTGCTGCCCGCGGCCGCTATACCGATGACTATTGTGGCGATGCCTCCTATTGTTCTCATCATTCCTTGCCGTTTAAGTTCCCGGGCAGCAATAACCTCCTCATAGCTTTCGGTACGCCAGAGTTGGTAGGGTTCTTCCATCCGCCGGGAGAAGTTGTCGTAGTATTCTTGCAAGGTGTCTATGTACAGGTGATCTCGTACCTGTATTTTCTCTATGCGAGCCAGGATGGGATCATTGTGGGCTGGCAGGCGGGCGATTTCTAATACACCTTTACGGTTTTCACTGATGTGCTGTGCGAAGGATTCCGGCGAGAAGTCTCGGGCGAAGCGTAGTTCAGAAATGGTGTGTAATGTCTCCGCAGTGTTGCTATCGAGTTTCTGTTGATACTGGAACAGGTCATTAGCTATTTGGTTAAACAGCCCAGCGAAGGGGTCTCTTTGAAGTGTTTTTCGGTGTTGATAGGAGTAGTTGCTGGCACGAGTGGTATAGGTTTTTTCGTACCAGGATCGCCCCGATGTGTCGGATACTGCGATGGCGAGTTTTAATACTTCGCCATTGGATTCTAGAATCGTACCCTGGACATAGACGTCGGTGATGGGCTGTCTGGAAGGTAGTACTCGTACTGCGCCCCAGGCGGCACTGTCCTGAATGGCGGCTCGTAGTTGATTGGCCAGGTAATAGCTCTCGGCATTGCGAACTTCCGGTAGAACCGCGTCATCATCATCAATTTCATCGAGTCCCGGGTCAAAAGTAAGCACACCCACATCCAGTAAGCGATATTCGGGGATCACTTCAGTTTGTTGCTGGAGCGGGGTGTGGCTGGTGGACTTAACCGTAGTGGTGTTGGTGCATCCAGTGAGCAGGCATCCGCCGACCACGGCAATGAGCAGCAAAAGAAAACGAAAACTAATGGTCTGGATCATAGCTGGAGTCTGCCTGCCACATTAAAAGTGATTATTAAGCTGGCAATTCAGTTGCCGGCGTAACAAATCACTGATTTTTGTATTTACGATATTCATCCCAAAGTTTTTCCCGTAAGGCTGGATCTTTTTCTTTCATCGCGGCTTCACGAATTTGCCGGGCGACTATATCGTCGTCGCTGCCGCCGGGAATATCAACCGGTATTGTTCCAGCACCGTTACCTGATGTGCCGGTGGTTTGAGCGCCATTGCCACCATTAGCGATATCTCCAGGGTAGCCGTCTTCTGCTGAGGCTGTGGTATTTTCTTCACCTGGATTAGCATCACTGGGGCTTTCACCATAGCCTGGTACTCCCTCGTATAGGTCGCCCTCCTCAAACAATTCTTCCTCATCGTAATATTCGTCTGCTTCCGGCGAACCGTTCGATTGTTCCTGGTCAAAAGGGACTCCCAGGGTAGCTGCTGAGGCCTGTTGTTCAAGAATTGTGCTGTCATACTCGGCAAGCGATTCGTCGAGCTGCTGATCCAGTGCTTCGATACGTTCTTCGCTAGTAGTCCCAGAATTATCCATGCCGCTTTGACCTCCGGTCGGGGGTGAATTGTCGCTGGAGGGTGGCTGGGAACTGCTTTGGGAAGAGCTTGCTGGAAAAGCGCTTGAGGAGCTGCTTTGCTGGGGGCTCGCGGTGTCTGACGAAGAAGTTTGGGATGTGCTTTCACAGCCTGCGAGCCAAAGTACTGTGAGGGCTGCCATCAGTCTGAGAAAATCCGCCAATTTCATGATCGCACCATAGGGATTAGTTTGTTTTTCTGGTTTAGTGAATCAGAGGGAACTGGATGATTTCCCCCTCTGAGGCTATTGGGTTGCCGTTCTCAAAACGCG
>JAUUYV010000280.1 GCA_030590275.1 Porticoccaceae bacterium | reverse complement strand
GCTCTGGATCTGCACAAATGGATGCATGTGCCCTTTGAAGCGGGTTGTGCCCTGGTCAGAGATAGAGCGAGCCACCGGGATAGTTTTTCAATGACAGCAAAATACCTGAGCCAGGAAGTCCGTGGTTTGTCAGGGGGAAGAGAGTGGTTTAGTGATTACGGCGTCGAGTTATCCCGAAGCTTCCGAGCCCTGAAAGTATGGATGTCCCTGAAGGAGCATGGTAGCGAACGCTATGCTCGAATGATGGCGCGCAATATCGAGCAAGCTCATTATCTGGCATCGTTAATAGATCAGGAGGCGGATTTACAATTAATGACCCCTGTAGGTCTCGATATTGTTTGTTTTCGTTATCAACCCCGGAGCTTGGCTGAGCCGGGTTCTGGATTAGACTCTGGGCCAGACTATGAGCCAGGTTCGAACGAGCTAGCACTGGAAGCTCTAAATAAAGAAATTATTTTTAGATTGCAGGAGGAGGGCACCGCAGCTATTTCCTATACGACTTTAAAGGGCAAATACTGTATGCGGGTGGCGATTGCTAATCATCGTAGTCAGCAGGCCGATTTTGATGTCCTGATTAATGAAATAAAACGGCTCGGAAAGGAGCTAACTATTTAGCTCAAGGTAACTACTATGCAAGTAAATATCGATTTATGTTTGGTCCCCATGGGTGGCGATGTTTCGATATCAAGAGAAGTCGCAGCCTGCCAGCTGATCTTTTCACAGCGGGGTCTGGTGCATCAGCTTCATGCCTATGGAACCAACGTTGAAGGGCCGTGGGATGATGTGATGGCAGCGGTTAAAGCCTGCCATCAACAGGTTCATGATATGGGCCGAGTCAGGATTACCTCGACCTTGAAAATCGGCACCCGCACCGACCGGGAACAAAGCCTGAATGATAAAGTCAGTAGTGTCACAGAGAAATTATAAATTCGCCCACGCCGTATACGACGACGGTTTGCTCACCAGATGCAGTAGTCCCACCACTAAGGAGAATAATCATGGCTTATATGAAGTGGATAACAAATCCAGTCTCTACAACACGGGCTGCATTGATAGTGGCCCTGGTAGTAGCTTTTGTTGGAACGATAGCACCTGCCAGGGCCGTAGAACCTGAAAATACATCGTTGATCTCCGCGGATATACTCCAGGGCCCCGATCGCACGCCCGCCTATGTCACTCGTGATAAATCTCGACACCCTGGGGGAACTCTGACATTTTTCGGGGTCGAGGAGGGTATGACGGTGGTAGAAATCTGGCCTGGTGGCGGTTGGTATACCGAAATATTGGCACCCCACTTGAGCGAGGGGAAGTTAGTGGCAGCCCACTTTGCAAAGGACTCCGCACTTAAATATTTTCTTGATTCCCGCCGAGCTTTTAAGGAAAAGCTTAAGGCTTATCCAGACTTGTACGAGCGTGTGGAGCTAGGTGAATTTAGCCCCAACAATAGCCGCCTGACTGTTCCCGATGGTAGTGCTGACCGCGTGCTAACCTTCCGTAACGTTCATAACTGGTTGCGTAATAAAAATGAAGCTGCAGCCTTTGCGTTGTTTTTTAAGGCGCTAAAACCCGGTGGTATTTTGGGCGTGGTTGAGCATCGCGCGAAACCGGATACCGACTGGGAGACCATGAAAACTAGTGGTTACATGACCGAGGCCTACGTTATTGAGCTGGCAGAGCAGGCCGGATTCGTTCTCGACGGTATCAGTGAAATCAATGCCAACCCCAAAGATACAACGCATCATCCTAAAGGGGTGTGGACCTTACCGCCAACTCTGCGCATGAAAGATAAAGACCGAGCTGAGTATCTTGCCATCGGCGAGAGTGATCGTATGACCTTGCGCTTTATTAAGCCCCTGGTGTCGCAACCGTGATTTTGATCCCCCCAGAGCGACTTGATGGAAAGTTGTTAGTGGCACTTATTGAGGAGTTTGTGCTGCAGGAGGGCACGGACTACGGTGAGTATGAATCGGCCCTGGCAAATAAAGTGAAGCAGGTTCAAGGCCAGATCGCCAGGGGTGATGTCTTGATCACATTCGATGAAGAGAGTGAAAGCTGTACCTTGATGACCAAAGGTGAATATCAGCGTTCCAGCAGTGCTAATTAGTAACTTAATAGATATTTTCGAGAGCAGATATTCTCAGGTATTCACCGATAAGCTAAATCTATCCTAGACCAAGCCTAAACCGTCAAGAGTGTTATTTTTTCCGGGCTTGTCAGTAGTGGCGTTACCAGGCTTACCAGGTCGCGGCGCTGTTTTGATAATAACCACTGTTGCCAGTTCGAGTGGTTTCTCATTTTGACAATGATATAGCGCGCATTAGAATCGCCCAGGCCGCGCAGGGATTCACCGGATATAAACCCGGGTGCGGAGACGGTTGCCTCAATAATTTCTCGTGCAAAGTTTTCGTAGGTGCTGGTCATGCCTGGAGCAATGTGACGTTCAATAATGACTGTGATCATGGCGGAAACTGCGCTCGTGTGGCGACAAATACATCTTGTTTAGAGCAAAACTCTCCGGGCTAGCTGTAAAGATTGTGGCTCGCCCTGGAGCTGCGAATATAGGATGCGGGACTAAAGCGGCGGCCATGATACTGCGAACTGCTTTTCCTGTCTTGAATAATTTGGCAAACTGGCGCTATGAGCGAAGCTGAAAACTCTGAACCCGAAAACCAAGAACCATAAGCCATGAACCACAAATCACCTACAGACGAACCTCGTGATGAAGACTCCCTCAGGCTCCAGGGTTTTGATGTACTGCTGGATGCCTCGGGTTTAGTCTGCCCCGAACCGGTGATGATGCTGCACAGGGCAGTGAGAGAGCTGAGCTCAGGTAAGATCTTAAAAGTGGTGGCGACCGATCCTTCCACCAGCCGTGATATTCCTAAGTTCTGTAGTTTTCTCGGTCATGAATTAATTAGCAGCGAAGAGCTTGAAGAGAGCTTCCTGTATTTTATTCGTCGGGCTTAAAGGCCTTATTATTTTTTGAGTAAGTCCATAGCAGCCAGGGCCTCTGGGTCACCGGCCTTAATTTTGTTGGCGATATTGTGTTGAAAGTAATAGTGGAATTCGGCGTGGGCCTCGGCCGTGTACAAGCCCTGGTCTCCGGGTAAAACCGGGGTGTGGACAACTTGATCCTCGTCGATCACCAGGCCGTGAATTCGACCATTGTTGAGCAGCCGCCAGCTGATGACTGGTTTTAAGGCCAGGGTTTTAAACTGGTCGTTTGAGAATACTGCGTGAGTGCCAATGGCGTCGGGGATTTCCTGCAAGACATCGGTACTGTGCTCGCAGGTGTAGTCGTAGTAATCGACGGCGGTTTCTAGCTCAAGGGTCTTGTGGAAGGGGGCATCGTGAAAGATGTCTTCGGTGCCTGGGTCAAAATAGGCTTGCCACTGACCGTTAAGGGGATCTTTGATATCGGGG
>JAUUYV010000227.1 GCA_030590275.1 Porticoccaceae bacterium | reverse complement strand
CTGGGCGATAAAGTCTCGTCCATCATGACTTTCGCCAGGAAAGGCCAGAAACAAATCGCCAACTTGAACATCTCGACTGTCGAGGGTGATACCTTCGACTACAACTTTTGCGCTACCACCAGATATCTGAACGCCCTCTGGCAGCAACTTAGCTACAGTTACGCCGATACTTTGCCACTCTGCGACCATCACGTGGAATCCCCCGAACCACGCCGACCACTTACTGCCAGTTGACGGTTTTTCGCCGCAGGCTCCACACCTAACAGACGCAAAGCATCGGCCGTCACTTTGGAAAATACCGGCGCTGCCACCAGGCCACCAAAATAAGCACCACCCTTAGGATCATTGATCACTACCACAGTGACCAGGCGGGGCTTATCCGCCGGCGCGATACCGGCAAACAGAGCAATGTAATGATCCTTCTGGTAGCCCTCGCGACCGACCTTATGAACGGTGCCGCTCTTACCTGCCACCTCGTAAACCGGTACCGCTGCTCGAGTACCGGTACCGCCCTTTTTAACCACATTTTTGAGCATATCGCGCACCGCCACCGCAATATGCTCTTCGATAACCCGCTCACCCGTCGGCGCTTCATCCAGTCTCAACAATGAGACCGGGCGTCGCACTCCACCGCTAGCCAGCACACCGTAAGCCGCCGCTATTTGCAGGGGCGTCGCTGAGAACCCATAACCAAAAGCCATCGCTGCATGCTCAACCGGATGCCACTTTGGTCGATTCGGCAAGGTACCCGGAGTCTCTCCTGGGAACCCGGTACCGGTACTCACGCCAAAACCAACTCTGTCCAGGACACCTCTGATACTTTCTGGAGGAAGATCCATAGCAACACGAGTGGTACCCACCTGACTCGACTTAGTGAGGATTCCAGTAATATCCAAAGGCCCGTAATTAACCGGGTCGACATATGTTTTGCGACCAACCCTCACATAACCCGGGCTGGTATCAATCACCGTCGTGGGGCTATAACGCCCACTTTCCAGAGCAGCGATCATCGTCATGGGCTTAATCAGGGAGCCCGGCTCCAACAAATCGGTTACCGCACGATTTCGCATTCCCGCTTTCGCTTGCTTGAATCGAGAACGATCATTCGGGTTATAAGAAGGCTGATTAACAAGCGCTAACACTTCACCCGTTTCCACATCCAACACCACAACCGAACCCGAGATCGCCTGAAACTGCTTCATCGCACTTTTTAACTCGCGGTAAGCAAGATATTGCAAACGCAAATCAATCGACAAGGCCAAATCATGGCCGGGTTTCTCACTACGCAAGAGCTGCAATTCCTTAATAACATTGCCTTTGCGATCTTTTAATACCTTGCGCTCACCCGGCACTCCTGCCAACCAGTCCTCGTAGGACAACTCCAGACCTTCTAGTCCCTTCTCATCGACATTAGTAAAACCCACCAACTGAGAAGCAACCTCTCCTGCGGGATAAAAGCGCTTGTACTCTTCGTCTCCATGAACGCCCTCTATACCTAGAGACAAAATCTCATTAGCTTTAACCGGCGTCATTTGACGGGAAAGAAACAAATGCCTGCTACTAGCAGAATTTTCGATACGCTTGCGCAGATGCGCGGTTGATTCACCAAGACGCTTCGCTAATGGCTGCAGAGTATCGTCATCGCGCGCGATGACGCTGGGGTTAGCCCACAAGTCCACTACCGGAGTACTTACTGCTAGCGATTCCCCACGGCGATCGGTAATAAGTCCGCGGTACGCGGGTATAGTTCTACGGCGAACAGTTAAAGCATCACCCTGATCTCGAAGGAAGCCCGGCCCCCTGTCACTCCTCTCCTGCACCTGCAAGCTCGCGATATGCCATAACACCAACACCGGCAACACACACAAGCCACTCACAACCACCGCATAACGCCAACCCGCTATTACCGGCTTTTTACGCTTGCCAGGTAGTTTCGCTGGATTTCTCCTGAGCCCTATTCTTGTCAGGAGAATCGCTTTTAAACGCGCTACACCAGACACGGCCTCCTTGCGACCTACCCTGCGGCGATTTTCCGGTTTTTTACTATTCAGCAAACTCACGGATTCACCAGTACAATTTCATCCAGCCCAGGCACTCGCATCTCCAGCTCTTCAACCGCAAGCTTTTCAATGCGACCAAACTCCGCCCAGGCGCTTTGCTCGAGAAGATATTTGCCCGACTCCACGCGCAAGCGATGTTCTTCACGCTGCAAATCGACGTACTCCGCATATAGTTGGCGACTGTTATGGCTACTTATAACCACCCAAAAACTGGAGGCCATAACGGCCAGCCACAAGATCCCGAGTAGCGTAACTTTGTTCCATAATTTTATTGGCATGGAACTTCCCCACCGCAAATAAAATTAGGCAAACAGCGACTAAGAAACACTGTCCTCACGCAACTTTCTCCGCAACACGCATCACCGCACTACGAGCTCGGGTGTTATTCATGATTTCTTCCGCAGACGCCTTGACTGGTTTGCCAATAGAACGGAGCCGCCGCACGATTTGAGCCTCAGTTAGCGGCAAACCTCTTGGCAAGGGCGGCCGCTCCAGGTTGCGAATAAAACGCTTCACCGGCCTGTCTTCCAGCGAATGAAAACTGATCACCACCAAACGACCACCTATGGCCAGCACATCTAGCAGCTGATCAAGCAGCGCCTGTAAATCGTCCAACTCGTGATTGATAAAGATCCGAATCGCCTGAAAAGTTCGCGTTGCCGGATGCTTTCCCGGTTCCCAGGAGGGGTTGGCTTCTGCCACCACTTCCGCTAACTCAGCGGTGCGAGTAATTGGGGTATGCTCACGCAGAGCCACAATGGCTCGTGCAATACGTTTGGCATAACGCTCTTCTCCATACTCTTTAATCACTGCAGCTATCTCGTCCACCTTTGCCCGGGCCAGCCACTCGGCCGCACTAAGACCACGAGTCGGATCCATACGCATATCCAATGGTCCATCGTGCAAAAAACTAAATCCACGCTCCGGGTCATCCAGCTGAGGAGAAGACACTCCCAGATCAAGCAACAGCCCACTCACCCCGCCACGCCTGCCACGCTCGTCAAGCAAGGCGCTTAAATCTGCAAACGAAGCATTAACCATTTCCAGACGCCCATCGCGTTTGGCCAACTGCCGACCTGCGGCACAAGCCTGGGGATCCTTATCGATAGCAAGCACCGATCCTCGAGAAGACAGGCGAGCAAGCAAGAGTTCACTGTGGCCGCCGCGGCCAAAAGTGCAGTCTGCATAAAAACCATCTATATCAGTTACCAGCGCCGCCACCGCCTCCTCCATCAATACTGGTTTATGGTCACCAACCTTATCTTTCATTACCTATAACCTAGAGCGACAGGGATAATGCTACTTCTTCAGAAATTTCCCCTTGCGACTCATCTAACAAACTTTCGCACTTGGCGCTCCAAACAGAACTATCCCATAGCTCCAACCGATGACTTTGCCCCACAAGCATTACTTTTTTATCAAGACCGGCGTAGACTCGCAGCTCGGGAGGTATCAATACCCGACCGTTGCCATCAAGCTCCAAATCACGAGCGTGACCTATCAGCAAAAGCTGTATGCGCCGGGTCTCAGCTCTTAAAGCAGGCATTTCGGCAATATCAGTCTCTATCTCCTTCCATTTTGGCAAGGGGTAAATCGATAAACATTTGTCCTGGAGATTAACCGTGGCAACCAAATCACCTCCACATAGCTCCATCAACGTATCCCGATACCTGACAGGTATCGCCATACGCCCCTTGGCGTCTATGTTGATTTCGTTGTTACCGCGAAACACTCGTTTCTCCGATTATTGTTGTAGGAACTACCCCAAATTTGGATCTGCCCCTTATTCGGGCTTATTTGACACCGCAGAAGGCTAAAAACCTCCACAAAAAACCACTTTTTCACACAAAAAAGCACTATCCCGCTCAGAGACCTTAAAGTCAAGAGACAAGAACACGCCATGTTCAAAAACGAGAATGAAACCAGTGATTTAGCAGCAAAACCGGGAGGAGGCAGAGAACAGCACAACGCAACAAAATCATCGCAGTAATCATGCAAGTTAAGCATTTACTTTAAGTTAGAGAAGATTTAGATCTACTGAAGTATTTTAATAGAATATTTGGTTACAAAAACCTGACTCCTACCACGGAGGGCAGGAAGGCATACCACACTGTTGGCGCTAACGAAGTGCTGCCTCGG
>JAUUYV010000237.1 GCA_030590275.1 Porticoccaceae bacterium | reverse complement strand
CTCTATGCACGTCAAATGGAAGTGTTTGCTGCACAAATGGAATATGTTGATTATCAAATCGGCAGGGTGGTAAAAGAGTTAACTCGTATTGGCGAACTCGACAACACCCTGATTTTCGTTACCGCTGATAACGGCGCAAGTGGGGAGGGTGGGCTTGCCGGCACCTTTAATGAAACCTATGTGTTAAATGGCTTGCAAACACCCTTAGAAGCTAATTTACGTCACCTGGATGATTGGGGTAAAGCAAACACTTATCCGCATTACCATGCCGGTTGGGCGATGGCGGGTAATACACCGTTCAAGTACTTTAAACAAAGTGAACATCGTGGCGGGCAGGCAGATCACCTGGTTGTGCACTGGCCAGATGGTATTAAGGCTAAAGGTGAAATTCGTAATCAGTACCACCATATTAGCGATATCGCACCGACTATTATGGAAGCGGCAGGCATTTCTGTTCCAGAAGAATACCATGGTGTTAAACAGCAGCCCATGGACGGTGTGTCATTACTATATTCGGTCGACGCGCCCGATGCGCCGAACAAAAAAACACGTCAATATTATGAAATGTTTGGCAACCGTGCGATTTGGGTGGATGGCTGGAAAGCCGTTACGCTTCACGCTAATCGTATGCCATGGGAACTCAACAAGTTACTACCCTTTGAGGATGACGTCTGGGAGCTCTATAACGTAGCCGAAGATTACTCGGAAAGTAATGATCTCGCTGAGCAATACCCTGAAAAATTGGTAGAGCTTCAAAAAATATTTGATGAAGAAGCCTGGAAGTATAATGTCTATCCCTTGTATGACGATATGATTCGGCGCCTGGGTAAACAGCAGGATCGGTTGTTTGGTGATCGAAAAGACTTTCTTTATTTTGCACCAGGCGCCGTACGCATTGCAGAAAAATCGTCTGCACCGGTTAAAAATCGCTCGCATTACATAACGACTAGCATTGACTTAAAAGGCAATGAAAAAGGTGTAATTGCTGCAGTTGGTGGCATGACAGGTGGTTATTCGTTATTCATTAAAGATGGAAAGTTGCACTTTGATTACAATTTCCTCGATGGTTTGCATTACAACCTCGAATCGCCGCCACTGCCAAAAGGCGAAACAGAACTAAAATTTGTGTTTACCAAAACCAAAGAATTTGGTGGTGATGGTGAGCTTTACGTCAATAGCGAGAAAGTGGACGAGGTACATATGCCGCAAATGCATATTGCAACTTATTCACTGGCAGAAACGTTTGATATAGGTCGTGATACCGGCACTCAGGTTTCACGATTGTACACTGACCCGTTTCCCTTTGAAGGTGAGCTTGATCGTGTATTAATTCGCCTGACAGATTAATACACTACATAAATAGCTGTTTGGCTACGTCGCGCAATCTCATGCCAGCTCCTAGTCCAGCAATTATGCTGGACTAGGTGCTGGCTGCTGATCGGTCAGTTATGAACTGTTAATAAATATAGACCTTGAATCAATAAGGCCTGGAAATGCTAAAAACGATAAATATTCCAGCTTGATAAGTTTTCAGTGAGTAAGAATAAAAAGAGAAAAGCACTATGAAAATAGCGTTTATCGGTGTTGGCAATATGGGGGGTCCCATGTGTCGCAATATTATAAAAAACAGTGACCATCAGGTTACAGTTTTTGATTTGAGCGACGAAGCAGTAGCTCGTTGTACAGGGCTGGGCGCCACAGCGGGTGAATCTCCTGGCGCGGTGGCCGCTAATGCGGATGTGGTGATGACCTCTTTGCCACATCCTCGGGATGTAGAGCAGGTGGTTCTCGGAGAGGGTGGTATTGCGGAGACCATTAAACCGGGTGCGGTGTATTGTGATCTCAGTACCAACTCACCCTTGATGGTACGCAAGCTCTCAGCGGCCCTGGAAAAGCAGGGCATTAAAATGCTCGATGCACCGGTAAGTGGTGGTGTGGTGGCGGCAGATAGAGCCAAACTTGCGGTGATGGTAGGTGGTGATCGAGCAACTTTCGATAAGCTGGAATCAGTATTTCAGTGCTTTGGTGAAAACGTAGTCTACTGTGGTGACACGGGAACGGGCTGTGTGGCAAAAATATCCAACAACCTGATTGCGTTTTGCAACATGGCCGCCAGCGCAGAGGGCTTAATGCTGGGGGTGTCAGCCGGTATTGATCTGGAGGTGCTCAATCAGGTAATCAGAAATAGCAGTGGTAACAGCATGACCTTTCGCGCAGTGGTTAAAAATGCGAAGTCTGGTGACTGGACTCCCAGTTTTTCCCTGGGTCTCGCCTACAAGGATATGCATCTAGCTCTGGAGCTAGCCGATGAACTTGGTGTGCCTTTAATGCTAAGCCCCACTGTGCATAATTTGATGCGCATGGCGAAGGGGCTGGGTTATGAACAAGACGATGCGACAGCCATATTGCGGGTTTATGAAGACACTATGAACAAGCAATTAAAGCTCGAAATTTAAGCTCAAACCGTTACGTCAGTGCTTCTTGTTCTCTACGTTCCAGCACCCTGTTATTTAGTTGCTATTCTTTCGTGAGGACTTCTTTTTAGGATCGTAGATTCGAAAATATAGAAAATAAATCTTCCCATTTATCAGGGGCTCCCAACTAGCCCCTTTACCCTTTGGAGCGATTGTAAAAGAGCTTTGATCCTGGAAGCTTTGGCACTTTATAGCTTCGAAAAGCTACCACCTAGCGCCATGTGCAAATCAACTCTTCGTTGCAATCGTTGACTACGCAGGTTAAGTGAATCTACATTTGCAGATACAACCTGCGCCTGTTGCTGCAACACTGAAAGCAAATCGACTTTCCCAACTTTGAACTGTGCATTGACGACTCTCAGGGCCTCTGAAGACTCGGCAACTACCTCATTCAGAAAGTGTTCCCGCTCTTTAAGTAAGGATTCATTATCAAGGCCCTGTTCAACCTCGAAAAAAGCCCGCAAAGCGAGACTGCCATAATTTGAGAGTGCTTCCTGAAAACGGGCTTCCTGAATATCGACCTGTGCCGCAAGAGCGCCGCCGGTAAATATTGGCCCAGCAAAATTAGCGCCTGTAGACCAAAAGTCACTACCAACGTTTAGTAAGCTATTTAGCTCGGAGGAGCTGGTTCCGGCACCGGCGGTTAGGGCAATCCTGGGTAACCTCGCTGCCCTGGCCGTTTGTATTTGCAAAAATTGCGCAGCCACCGCCCGTTCTGCAGCTTGCAAATCAGGGCGTCGCTCCAGAAGCTCAGAAGGCAAACCAACTGGGATAGGAGGGGGTACAGCAACAAACCTTTGGGCACCCTCGATCTTTGCTGCCGGATAGCGACCCAATAAAATCTCGAGCGCACGCGAGGCCTTTCGCTTTGCACCTCGGGCCTGACGAAGACTAGCCTGTCCGGTTGCGACGTTTGCCCGCGCCAGCGCAACATCTCCCGAAGTCACCTGGCCTTGTTTATACCTGGCCTCCACTGAGTTCTGAGTTCGCTGGAACATGGTAAGCGCTTCTTCAGCCAGCTCTAGCTGCAACTTGCTCTCAGTTACCAGGAACCAGGTTTTCACTGTCTGAGCAGCGATTGATTGATAGACCCATTCAAGTTGGTATTGACTTGCTTTCATCGCCGCCTGGGCAGCCTGGGCCTGGGATCTTACTCGCCCCCAGAGGTCAAGTTCCCAGGACAAGTTTAATGAAGCGCCAGAGGAACTTAATCCTGGGTCGCTCGATGAGAACCCTTTTCGTTCTGATGCACCCCCTCCTGTAACCACAGTGGGTTTCAGCTCAGCACCCGCCTGAGTTGCATACCCGGCAGCCATCTTTAATCGGGCCACCGCTGCCTGTAAATCCAGATTATGGTGAATGGCTTCTGTGACAATCGCCTTGAGCTGAGGGTCACCGAAGCTAGATAACCAGCCGTCAACCACAGCGCCGGCAGCAGCATTGGCGGCTGCGCTATAGTCCAGCGGAATCGTTGTTGTCGCCGGCAAAGCAGCGGCGATTGCTTCTTCAGTTGACGGTGCTTGCGTTATGGCACAACCAGCAACTAATAACGGTGCCATAGCGACACACAACCTTTTCATCTGTATCGCCATTACTGAGGGTACACATAGTTGATTATCGCTGACATTCGAATCATAAGCCG
>JAUUYV010000033.1 GCA_030590275.1 Porticoccaceae bacterium | reverse complement strand
CCGAGACCTCAAAGGCCACGATATTTTATTACTGGAAAATGGTCATTGCCTCCGCGATCAAGCACTAGAGGCCTGCAAACTCCTTGATCAGCAAATCTCATTATCTTTTGAAGCCACGAGCCTACACACTTTAGTTCCTATGGTGGCTAATGGAATTGGCATTACCCTGTTGCCTGAAATGGCCATAAACGCCGGTATTCTCTCGACTCTCGATAATATTGAAACACGAACATTCGATAGTACCGATGTATCCAGGTCGATTGACCTGGTCTGGCGGGCAAAAAGCCCACGGGAAGAAGAATACCGCATACTGAGTAAATACTTCTCTCCCTAACTTCTTTCCTTACAGGCTTGCAGGAAAGTTTATTTATTCCCACGACATCCGATCGAGTTACACAAATTTTTCCAGCAAAGCAGCCCGGCCGGACTCTCTGGGTCTGGTCAAAAAACAGAACTAAATAATAGACGCAAGGAACCCTGCGTGAGGCTCTTACAACTCGCGAAATGCCAGCAAAACATAATAATTTTGGCTGACGATTCTAGCACCGCACTTGCCACATCCCAGCCGGTCTCAACCGCCACACCTGAACTTTACCAAAAGCTTCGTGTGCCAGATAAACTAGTAGTCAGAAAATAAATCAGCCTACCTTAAGACGTAGCGCACAACTAATTATTATACGGGTGAAACGTTTTCTGCCTGGAGCCCTTTCTCACCCTGGCTCACTTCAAAAGAGACCTGCTGGCCTTCTTGAAGTGTTTTGTAACCGTCTCCAACAATAGCGCGAAAATGCACAAACACATCCTGACCATTTTCCTGCTCAATAAAACCATAACCTTTGTCGGCGTTAAACCACTTGACTGTACCTGTTACCGTGGACATCTAACCTTTCTCCATTAAACTTTATAAACTAATCATCACATTACCTTCCGAGCACAAACCCATCTGATAATGCCTTGCGACCGTCAAACCAGAATCGTATAAGACTTTCCGATGACAGGATAAATACAAACTAGTAAGATTAATGCT
Source organism: Porticoccaceae bacterium (assembly GCA_030590275.1). Next base: position 8,328 of record JAUUYV010000033.1, on the reverse strand, counting down.
TATATGAGCCGCCAAAACGATCATACAAAAACCCGCCTTTTAAAAGCCGCCAAGTCACACTACAGGGTTTTTATAAGGGATACCAGTAATTCAATACCCTGTATCGTCATGATTTTCTCCATTGTGCTTTCAGGTCAAATTAAAGCCCAGGTGGACTGCCGAAACCCGAGTACACATAGCGAAGAAATCAGCACTAAAACACGGCCCCTCAAAATCGAACTGTTTTCCTGGGCTCAACGCAAAGAGTGGAAAGAAAAAAGTTTCTCCGGCCATACCCACTATACTTTTCAGTATCCGGCACCTACCAATACACGCGCTTCCGACCAAGCCCTAAACAGATTCATACTAAAGGCCGAGGCTGACAATAGTGCTTCAGGCCTGGCAATAAAAACACACATCGATTTGCACCAGACACCCTGGCTCAATTGGCGTTGGAAGGTTAGCTCGAATATCCCTGGGCAAATTGATGAAACCAGTAAACAGGGGGATGATTACGCCGCAAGAGTATATTTAATCGTCGATAAAGGTTTACAGTTCTGGAGAACTCGCGCCATCAACTATGTGTGGGCAAAAAAGCAAGTCCCTGGAGATTTCTGGCCCAACCCCTTTGCTGGAAAAAAAGCCATGATGCTAGCTCTACGAAATGATTCAGCCCCAGCCCAGGTGTGGGTAAGGGAAAAACGTAATGTGTGTGAAGACCTGAACACAGTATTTGGTGAACACATACGCTACATAGATGCTATTGCTATCATGACTGACACCGACAATACCGGGGGAAGCGCCAGCGCCTACTACAGTGATATGTATTTCTCCAGCCATTGAGCACACCGATAAGTTCATCGGGAAACCCACTTAATCGATCAGCTAAGCGGAGGATTTTAGGGTAGTATGCCGCCCACTTTACGATCCACTCATCGCCTAACACCTGTTTATGCCCATTCTCCGTCTCGATAAACTGTCTTTACATTACGGCGAACAGATCCTGTTCGACGAAATCGATTTCAATCTAAAAAAGGGCCAGCGTATCGGTCTCCTGGGCCGCAATGGCCAGGGTAAAACCACCCTATTTCGTATTCTTACCGGCCAACAAAACCCGGATAGTGGAATTCGATGGCAACGCCCCGGGACCCGCATAGCCCACCTGCCCCAGGAACTGCCCGAAGCAGACGAGCGCTCCGTGTTTGCCACCGTTGCCTCGGGGCTGGAGGCCTTGGGCAAAGTATTAGAGGACTATCACCAGGCCACCCTGGACGGCGATATGGAAAAGCTGGGCAAGCTGCAGGACAAGCTTGAAGCCCAGGATGGCTGGCAATATCAACAGCGAATTGAGACCCTGCTCCAACAAATGCAACTCCCCTCCGATATCCCCATGAAAGAGCTTTCTGGCGGCTGGCGGAAGCGTGTAGCAATAGCACGAGCATTAATATCAGAACCCGACGTTCTACTCATGGACGAACCCACCAACCATCTAGATTTACCCGCCATCGAATGGCTGGAACGATTTTTAAAAGACTTTCGCGGCGCACTGGTCTTTATCACTCACGACCGCGCATTTTTACAGGCGGTCGCCAGACAAATTGTGGAGCTGGATCGAGGCAAACTGTATCCGTGGGATGGAGACTATCAAAGTTTTTTACGCTACCGAGAGCAGGAGCTTGCCGCGGAGGAAAAAGCCAACGCACTCTTTGACAAAAAATTGGCCGAGGAAGAACGCTGGATCCGCCAGGGCATCAAGGCGCGTCGCACCCGCAACGAAGGTCGAGTTCGCGCACTCAAAGCAAAACGAGAAGAGTACGCTCAACGGGTTAAGCGGGTCGGGAAGGCCGATTTTAATATCGAGGGCGCTGAACGTTCTGGAAAAATTGTTGGGGAGCTTAAAAACGTCAGCTACAGCTATAGTAAAAGCCCTGATAAGACACCAATCATTAAGGACTTTTCGACCACTGTGCTGCGCGGCGACAAAATCGGCTTGGTCGGTGCCAACGGCTCAGGCAAAACCACCCTGCTCAAACTGTTGTTAGGCGAGCTACAGCCCGATGAGGGCCAGGCCAAAACCGGGACGCGTCTGGAAATCGCCTATTTTGATCAATTGCGCGGCCAGCTCGAACCGGAAAAGAGCCTGATAGACAACGTTTGTGGCGGCCGTGAATTCATCGAAATTAACGGCAAAAACCGGCACGGTATCAGCTATCTCGGTGATTTCCTGTTTTCACCTGAACGCGCCCGACTTGCAGTCAAAGCACTTTCAGGTGGCGAACAGAACCGAGCGATTCTGGCCAAACTATTTAGCAAACCAGCTAATGTGCTGGTATTGGACGAACCCACCAACGACCTCGATATCGAAACCCTGGAGCTGCTCGAAGAATTACTGCTCGAGTTTAATGGCACGCTGTTGCTGGTCAGCCATGATCGCTCCTTTGTGGACAATGTCGTCACTCGAATATTGGTCTTTGAAGAACAGGGCCACATCAGCGAACATGTAGGCGGCTTTAGTGACTGGAGCGAGAGAGGCGGCAAATTAACCACTATCAGCCCCGGGCATGAACCCCGCCTGGACCAGGAAAAGAAACCCACAAAAGCCATCGATAAGCACGAAGCGCAGACTAAAGCACTAAAAACCAGAAAGCTATCCCATAACGATCAGCGCGAGCTCAGCAAATTACCCGCACTGATCGAGAAACTGGAAAACCGCCAAAGCGACCTGGAACACGCCATGTCCGAACCCAGTTTCTATCAGGGCGAGCCGGGTTTAATTCGCGAGACTACCGACGCCCTGGCTAAATCACAGCTTGATCTGGACGCTGCCTATACCCGCTGGCAGGAGCTGGAATCGATGTAGGCAAACCGGGCCAGAATTCTAGCCTCGCAGAGACTAAGGCCAGACTACGACTCTACCAAATGCCTAAGATCGCGCCCCAAAGTGAATCACATTGAGCTTGTTTCCGTCGGGATCCCGGAAATAACCGGCATAGACTCCAGGGCCACGCTCGCCAGGAGCACCTTCGTCCGCCCCACCAGCAGCGATGGCTGCTTTGTACACGGTATCTACGAGCTCGTCCGTATCAGCAGCCAGTGCAACCATCACCCCGTTACCAACTGTCGCAGCTTTACCGTCGTGGGGCTTCATTGCCATTAGCATAGGCCCACCTGATGGCCCGATCCAGGAGATAAATCGATCTGCGGCCATACCCCGCTTAGCGCCGACTGCAGCTAGCACTTCATCATAAAATTTAGCGGCCCTTTCGAGGTCATTCGTACCCAAGGTTACGTAACCAATCATTAGTTCTTCCTCTTATCGAGTCATTGCTTCGTGAGTTTATTATTAGTGATGGAATATCTCGGGATATTCGAATATGAACAACAAATGCAGACCCCGATTAAGCTCAAGTTAACACAGTTTGAAGACAATATTTAAAATCTAGGTCGGTTTAACGCCCAAAACCTGTTAGATCCAGGGCTCGTTAAAAGTATGCACTCGCCACAGGTTCAAATTGACACTGTTCCGGTGCTCCCTTAAGGTTTGCGTCTTGATTCCCAAGGAGCTGTCCCATGCCGAAATCTGTCGAAATCTCTCCCGGTCGTTACCGCGAATCCTACGGTCGTTATCTGGAAGACTTTAAAGTCGGCGATATCTACGAACATCGCCCCGGCCGCACCATCACCGAAACCGACAACACCTGGTTTACGCTACTCACTATGAACCAACACCCTCTGCATTTTGATCAGGAATACGCCAAACACAGCGAATTCGGCAAACCCCTGGTCAACAGCACCATGACACTCTCTATCGTTGCAGGAATGAGCGTCTCCGATGTTAGCCAAAAAACCATTGCTAATCTGGGCTGGAAGGAAATCAAAATGCCAGCTCCAGTTTTTATCGGCGATACCATTTACGCGGAATCCGAAGTATTAGAGATTCGTGAATCTAAAAGCCGCCCCACCGCAGGCATTGTCACGGTAAAAACCCTGGGGAAAAACCAGGACGGCGTAATCATTATGGATTTTGTGCGCTCTATGTTAATCCCCAAGACCGGTCACGCCGTAGATGACAAAGCAAACTATTAAAGAACATCAAAACAAGCCTGGAGAGCATACCCATGTCTAACGACTCAGAGTCAAATGAAGAAGAAAACCTTATTCTCGACAGCATCAAACGCTGGCTGGAAAAAGACGTGGCACCTTACGCCCACGACCTCGAACAGGCTGATGAATACCCTCATGCCATGGTCGAACAAATGAAAGAGCTTGGCTTATTTGGCGCGACCATTGCGCCAGAATACGGTGGCCTCGGTCTCAGTGCCTCCACCTATTCAAAAATAGTCTGCGCAGTCGCTGAAGTCTGGATGTCACTGTCCGGAATTTTTAATTCTCACCTGATTATGGCTCGCTGCGTACAAAGCTACGGTACCGAAGACCAAAAACAAAAGTGGCTACCCAGATTTGCCTCCGGTGAACTGCGTGGAGGCATTGGCCTTACCGAACCCGATGCCGGAACGGATTTACAGGGCATTCGCTGCGCTGCCAAAAAAGACGGCGACTACTACGTAGTGAATGGCGCAAAAAGCTGGATTACCAACTCCGTGGAAGGCCATGTTATCGGATTACTGGTTAAAACCGACCCCAAAGCAACGCCGCCTCGTAAAGGCATGAGCATGTTTATCGCCGAAAAAGGGCCCGGGTTTAACGTCACCCGTAAGTTGAAAAAATTAGGTTATCGCGGCATCGATACCGCCGAAATTGTTTTCGAAGACTATCGTATCCACCAGGATTGTCTGATTGGCGGCGAAGAGGGCCGGGGCTTTTATAATGCCGTAGGTGGCCTCGAACTGGGTCGTATCAATGTTGCTGCACGTGGTGTGGGTGTTGCCACCGCAGCATTAAAGCAGGCCACAGCCTACTCCCAACAACGCAAAACCTTTGGCAAAGCCATTTGCGAACACCAGGCCATTCAATTAAAACTCGGCGAAATGGCCACGCGAACCGAAGCCGCTCGTTTGCTGCTGGAACAGGCCGCTCGAGCTTTTGATAGTGGCGAGCGCTGCGATATGGAAGCCGGCATGGCAAAATATTTTGCCAGCGAAGCAGCCGCAAAAAATGCCGATGAAAATATGCGCATTCATGGCGCCTACGGTTATTCCAGCGAATTCGATGTGGAGCGTTTATATCGAGATGCGCCCTTAATGATTATTGGTGAGGGCACCAATGAGATGCAGCGCATTATTATTGCCAGGCAGCTTATCGAGCGAAATCCAGTGTAATAAGCCAGAATATCTCTAAGCAAAGCTGAATGAGCTTTTCTAAAACAAAAGCAAATAATAATTATTGATACAGGAGCACTACTATGAGCGACCGACTATATGAACAACTCACGTGGAATATTGGCGATGTCTCAGTCACACGACTGGTCGAAGTCATACTCAAGTCTCCGGTAGAAACTCTGTTTTCCGATGGTACTCAGGAATGTCTGGAACCCTATTACGACTGGCTAAAACCCAATTTTTTAGACGAGGATAACAAGCTTATTCTGAGTATCCACGCTTTTTTAATTCGTGCTGGCGGGCTCAATATTATTGTCGACACCTGCAGTGGTAACGGCAAAAAACTACCGCTCTTCGATGAATGGAGTAATCTCGACACACCATTTCTGGAAAACATGGCCGAGCTGGGCTTCCCCGCAGAGTCAATCGATAGAGTGCTTTGCACCCATCTGCATTTTGACCATGTGGGCTGGAACACCCATAAAGTCGACGGCCAGTGGGTGCCCACTTTCCCCAACGCCCGCTATCTGTTCGGTGATACGGAATGGGGTTTTTGGTCGAAAGAAGAAGATCACTTCGACACTGGCTGCCGAGAGCAGGCCATACTGCCGGTGCTCGATGCGGGCCTGGCTGATCTGGTGGACTCCGATCACCGTATCAATGACGAAATCAGTCTAATCCCCACCCCGGGGCACACTCCCGGACACGTCAGTATTTTTATCTCGTCAAAGGGTGAGCAGGCAATTATTACTGGCGACATGTTTCACCACCCCTGCCAGATGGCTAAACCCGAATTACTGGACATCGGCGATGTGGAACACGATCGCGCTGAACAAACGCGCATCGATTTTATGAAGACTTACTCTGACGGGCCAGTACTCATCCTTGGCACTCATTTCGCTACACCCACTTCCGGGAAAATTGTCAGTGATGGAGAAGGCTATAAATTCGTGAGTTAGCACCTTACCTTACACGCAATACCCCGGCATAACAGAAAACCCCATATAACGGAAAATAAGCAGGGATTAAGGTATGAAACGCACACTCGTCGTCGGTGATACCGGCCCCACGGGACCAAAGGTTCTCAACGGGCTGCTGGGTCGTGGCTACGAAACCAACATATTCCATTGCGGTCGCTAAAAATTGAGCGCTAATGGCCAGGTTCAAACGCATAGAAGATAGTAGCCCCTTAAAATTGGAGTAATATTTCAACACCAGATTTCAAAATAATATTTCAGATTAACTTTTAACAACAATATTTCACAACAATATGACTAAAGAGTTGAGGAGAACAAAATGAGCGGATTAGTCAATGGAAAAATCGCACTGGTTACCGGTGCAGGCTCCGGTATAGGTCGGGCCTCAGCACTGGCTTTTGTACGGGAAGGCGCGAAAGTGGTGCTGGCCGATGTTAACGATAGCGCCGGTGAAGAAACCCTGGGGCTGGTAAAAGAAGCCGGTGGTAAAGGTGTTTATCAACATTGCGATATCAGCGATGAAAGCCAGGTTGAGGCGCTAATAGCTAAGGCGGTTGAAGCCTTTGGACGGCTCGATTGCGCACACAACAATGCCGGGGCGCCTGGACAAGGTTTTTCCATCGTCGACGACACCGTGGAAAACTTCGATTTTAACTATGCGGTTAACCTGAAAGGCGCCTGGCTATCGATGAAGTACTGTGCCCGACAAATGATCGCCCAGGGCGACGGCGGCAGTATTGTTAGCACCTCCTCCTACGCAGGCCTGGTGGGTATTCGCAATAGCGCTGCCTACGTTGCCGCAAAGCACGGCGTTGTCGGTCTCACCAAAACCGGTGCTATAGAGCTGGCCTCAAAAAACATCCGCGTTAACGCGGTATGTCCAGGCCCTATCGGTACCCCCTTACTATTAAGTGCTATCGGAGACAGCGGAAAAGCCCGCGAACATATGGAGAAAATGACCCCCTTCCGCCGCTTCGGCGAACCCATCGAAATTGCGAATGCAGCAGTTTGGTTGTGCTCCGATCAAGCATCTTATTTAAGCGGAGTCTCATTGCCTGTCGATGGAGGAATGGCTGCTACGTAACTATTGTTATTAAGCCGGCAATCAAGATTGTCGGCTTAATAAACTAAACTCAGTTCCGTACACCAACGTTGGTTTGCTGGTGAGCTGCCTGCCCCTTTTAGCCCCCCCCCCTTAGGCAGGGCAGCTTTGAAAGCGGCCTTAATCCGAGCGCCTGGGCATTTAGAGTGCCCGTCCGCTACTCAGTATGGAATCTGTCATCTACTTCTCAATTTCTAGTGCCTCTAAAAGGCAAGGAGTCGGTTCGAACTTGTCATTCGCCATGGTGTACCACACGTAACTGAGAGCTTGCGCAGGTATGAACACAAAGGGTAAAAAGATTGTGCCATACAGCTTGGCCGCCTCTTTTGCAGGTAGTTTTCTTATTGATGGATTGCTTAACCGCCCCTTAATCTGAACCGGAGAACTACCCACTAACCCGCGCCGTTTTGCCGTGGGTTTAGCCCAATGTCGATGGTTTCTTTAACAAGGTTTATAGTTCCGGTGCCATTGGTTCTGAATTCAGGTGTATCCATACATCCATGCTAATGGACGTATTTTAATATATACATTAGCATTGACGTATTATTTATTGGCCGGACATACGTATTTAAGCTACTGTACAATTTTAGCCTCTGAATATTATGGCCCGTCTGTCGTAAGGTAGTAGACTGCACCGGTAAACCTTAACCCCAAACTCTAGCTGTTCGCTAAACGAGACACAATGAAGATAATGTGTAAATACCTGCCCAACCGCTTCGATTCGGCCAAGCTTTTATTATGTTTATGAAGCACAGTTAAGCCTTGCTTTCATAGATAGATATCGGTTAATGGAAACTAAAACACATAAATAAGAGGTGGCTATGGAAACGCGCATATATTTTTTACTGGGTGATTTTTTCTCGTGTGCATTGGTGGCCATTCTCACTACAATTATTTGCGCGCTGATTTTTTCATCAGCCTGGCCCATGGGCCTGTTAATGATCGTTAGTATGTTACTCGGCATGATTCTCGCCTTATTGATCAGTGTATT